>NZ_JAQOSR010000137.1:0-25516 GCF_046718885.1 Bradyrhizobium sp. UFLA01-814
CCATGGTCGTCGGCAGCGTCAGATGTGTATAAGAGACAGAGCCACCACCACCGCCGCCGCCGCCAACGTGGCCGCCGCCGCCGCCCATCGCGCCCATCTGTGCGGCAGACTGGGCGAACGAAACGGTCGGCGCCACGGCCAACGGCAGCGCAAGCGCCAGAGCCGCAGCGGTGCTCAGAACCTTCATATTGATCATTTTGGACTCCATCAAAACGGTGAATGTCTAACCATCTCTGCGGTCGGACGTTCCCGTGCTCCACATTGATTGTGGGTCATCTTCGCGTAGCCGGCGGCTCATGTATGGCAGCTGAACAAAACTCCTCGTGAGCGCGTCATTTGGTCGCCAAACGGGCGCATAAACCGGGGGCTGTCCGAGGGGTGCGGGGCTACCTTGGCGGCGGCTGGACATTTGGGGAATGAGGTGGCATCAGAGCCGCATAGCCTCGAACCGACGACCGGCCACGCATGAAACAATTCCTGCTGAAATTCTTCACCTGGTGGAATGGCCAGACCTTTGGCACGCAATTGTGGACCTCGCGATTCGGCGAACTGGTCGGCGAGGACGAACAGGGCAACCGCTATTACCGCACCAAGGGCGGTGAGATCGATCCGACGCTGCATTTCGAGCGCCGCTGGGTGGTCTACAACGGCTACGCCGAAGCCTCGCGCATTCCGGCCGGCTGGCACGGCTGGCTGCATCACACGGTCGATGTGCCCCCGACCGAGCAGAACTACCAGGCGCGGGAATGGGAAAAGCCGCATCTGCCGAACCTGACCGGCACCGCGCAGGCCTATCGTCCGTCCGGCTCGACGCTGGCGAGCGGCCGCCGCCCCAAGGCGACCGGCGACTATCACGCCTGGACGCCGGGAAGCTGACTTTCACGCATTGTTGTTCTGACGTGCACGCGCGTGACGCCGCGCGTGCATCGCACGCGCGCCGGCAGCGCAAGTGCGCGCCTGTGAACAACGGTAACAGCGGGGACAGATGGGCCGCAGCCGATGCTGCCCGCTTGCGCCGAGCCTGGGTTCGCGGCTCAATCGGGTCATCTTACGGAGATGGGAAACCATCGCGTCGGATCGGGCTCCAGATCGCGACTGTCCCGATATGCAGCGGCCTCCGAGTTGGATGCGGCCGGGAGATAGGCCCCCGGTACAGACGTCCTGAAATCGCCCGCAAATGTGAGGCTACCGTGAGACAGGAAGGGCCGCTCGGGAAACCGGGCGGCCTTTTTCTTTGCTGCGATCAGGTCAGGGCAGGCGTGCCGCGGCACGGCCCATCAAGTCGGCACGGCGCGCCTGCGACGGCGCGATCCGCTCTTTCATGAAAGCGAGGATCTCGGCCGGTGCGGTATCCGGCGAGCCCGCGTTGAACGGCGGGGCCGGGTTGTATTCGAGTCTGAGCTGAATCGCTTCCGCGGTCTTGCGGTCGACGAGCTCCGACACCAGCGTCAGCGCGAAGTCGATGCCCGCGGTGACGCCGCCGCCGGTGAAGCGGTTGCGGTCGACGCAGACGCGCGTCCTGGTCGGAATGGCCCCGAAGCTCGAAAGGAAATCAATCGCGCTCCAATGCGTGGTGGCGCGATAGCCCTTGAGCAGGCCGGCCGCGCCGAGCACCAGCGATCCCGTGCAGACCGACGTGACGTATTTCGCTCCCTCGGCCTGCTTGCGCAGGAAGGCCAGCATGTCCTGGTCACCGACCATGTCGTCGGTGCCGAAGCCGCCGGGCACGCAGATCACGTCGAGCTGCGGGCAATCGGCAAAGGTCGTGGTCGGCGTCAGGACCATGACGGAATCAGTCGGAACGGGTTCGATGCGTTTCCAGATCAGATGCACCTTGGCGCCGGGGACCGAGGAGAACACCTGCAGCGGACCGGTCAGGTCGAGCTGGGTCACCTTCGGGAAGACGAGCAATCCAATCTGCAGGGGTTCAGTCATCGGGGCCTCCAAATAGCGCTTGACGGAACCACGATGGCATGATGGCCTCTCGTCCAAAATGGCGTATTTCCCTCATTTTCGGACGCAAGTCTCCTTAAGAGAAGCAAGTCTCCTGAGAGAGGGCCGCCAGGAAAGCAGCGTCACCCGCGAGGATTTGGCGATGATCGGCATCCTGATCTTTCCCGACTTCCAGCTGCTCGACGCGGCCGGCCCGATCGCGGCCTTCGAGATCGCCGCGCGCTTCGCCAACAACGCGCCGGCGATCAGGACGATTGCGGCGAAGGCGGGACCGGTGCGCTCTTCGTCCGGTGTCGAGATGCTTGCGCGCGGCCTCAAGCCGTCGGCGGCGATCACGACGCTGATCATTGCGGGTGGCAACGGCGTGCGCACGCCGGCGACCTGTCCAACCACATTGTCATTCGTGCGGCGGATGGCGGGCCGCGGCATTCGCGTCGCCAGCGTCTGCTCGGGCGCCTATGTGCTGGCTGAGGCGGGCCTGCTCGACGGCCGCCGCGCCACCACGCATTGGCAACGCACGCCGCATTTCGTGAAGACCTATCCGAAGATCAAGCTCGAGCCGGACCAGATCTTCGTCCGCGACGGCAATATCTGGAGTTCGGCCGGCATCACCGCCGGCATCGACCTCGCGCTCGCGATGATCACCGAGGACTATGGCGACGAGATCGCGCAGAGCACCGCGCGGCAACTCGTGCTGTACCATCGGCGCAGCGGCGGGCAGTCGCAGTTTTCCTCGCTGCTGGAGTTGAAGACGCCGAACGGCCGGTTCGGACCGCTGCTCGCCTGGGCGCGCGAGCATCTCGATGCGCCGCTGACGGTCGAGGACCTCGCCGACAAGGCCGGGATGAGTTCGCGGCATTTCACCCGCGCCTTCATCGCGGAGACCGGCACCACGCCGTCGAAAGCGGTCGAGCGGCTGAGGATCGAAGTCGCGCGGCAGCGCGTGCAGTCGTCGGGCGAAGCGATCGAGCGCGTCGCCGAGATCACCGGCTTCCGCGATCCTGAGCGGATGCGCCGCGCCTTCATCCGCGCCTTCGGCCAGCCGCCGCAATCGCTGCGGCGTGCGGCGCGGGCGGGGTAGGCGCGTTTGGGACAAGCTCGTTGTCCGATTTCACGCGATCGATGCCTTCTTTGCAGTGATGAACCTGGCGAGGGTTCCCGTGACCCACGTTAAGTGGGCATTGGGGACCCGAGGAGGTTCTAATGACAAAGCATCGAACGATTACCGGGTTCGTGGCTGTCGCCCTGCTGGCTGTCACCGCAACCGCCGCGACCATCAAGTCGCACGCACCCCGGACCGACGGTATTGCCGTCGCCGGCACGGACGCGCTCCCGGCCAAGGATTTCAGCGACCGCTGGTCCGCGATATCCGATTTGCCTCCGGCAACGGACGCGGCCGGGCGTGCAGCTGACGCGCGTTAAGGTCATGGACCGAGGTCCGGCCCGTTCGAGGGCGCGACCCGCGCAGAGATCACTCGTCTCGCAACAAAAAGCCCCGCCGAAGCGGGGCAAGATGTTGAACGACTTAGTCTTGAGCGACTTAGTCTTGAGCGATTTGGTCTTGAATAGAACTAACGGTTCTGCCGCGCCGGAATAGCGCAGTCATTCACCAATACAGGATCAGCCCACGATCGCAGAGATCCACGGATGCGCTGATCACGAAACGTGCTTCAACCGAAAAATCACTGGCCCAATGTATCGGTCGCGATCTTCTTCTTGAGTGCTTCGCAGGTATCCCTGACCTCCGCGGTCATCAACGAGACGGCTTCGATCTGCAGGAAGAAGCGCTTGCCCTGATCGCGGTAACCGGCAGCGAACTCCTTGATCTCCGCGATCATGTCGTGGACGCCTGCGACCATGACCTCGCAGTTCTTGGCGGCCAGTTGCAGTTCCGATCCAAGGGCCTCGATTTCCTTCACCGCCGCTTCATATTCGCGCACGACCGCCTCGGCCGACAGCTTGCCCACCTCGTTGACGCCGTTGCGATGCTCGACATAGTCCGGCATCGGCGAGAGGGGCCGGATGTTGCTGCGTGGTCGATGCGAAGTCACCGTATTGATTTCGTCCTCCATCTGCTCCGACGGAGCGCGGGCGAGGACTTCTGCACTAACACTCATGCGGACTCTCCATAACTTGTTACGGCGAATGGAGTTTAGCAATGTCAACGGATTTGTCTCGATTTTCCACAGTTTTGAGCTAAGCGCAATTGTGCGCTGCAGCATTGCGTTGCGTCAATGTGGCGCGTCGGGGTGCCAGCCAAGCAGGGCGAGCATCACGAAGAAGCCGACGACATAGGCCGCCATGATCGGCCAACCCTGGGTGATCCAGCGGACCACCGATTTGGCTTCCGGATACATGTTGGACACCGCAACGCCCGCCGACGAGCCGAACCAGACCATCGATCCGCCAAATCCGACCGCGTAGGCGAGAAAGCCCCAGTCATAGCCGCCTTGCTTCAGCGCCAGCGCGGTCAGGGGAATGTTGTCGAACACCGCCGAGACGAAGCCGAGCCCGAGCGCGGTCTGCCACGACGCGGCGGGCAATTTCTCAACCGGCATCATCGAGGCCGCCGTCACTAGCGCGAGCAGGAACACGGTGCCCTTCAGCGTCTCGGGCATCACCGACCAGTCCGGCCGCCGCAGCAATGAGGTGACCAGGATCGCGGCCCAGACCGCGAGCCCGAGCACGGGCAGCGCATCGAGCAGCGCGGGGAACTTCAGATTGGCCGTCACATTGGCCGTCAGCGCGGCCAGCAGGATCACGGCCACGATCGCAACCCGCGCCCAGTCGATTCTGAGGCCGGACGGTGCATCCTTCACGATCGGGGAAAAGCGGTGCTGTTGCAGCGAGGCCGGCACCGCAAACACCAGCATCGCAACGATCGCTGCGACATAGGCCTCCACGACCGTGAGCGGGCTGATGCCGTCGATCCACATCATCGTCGTCGTGGTGTCGCCGACGACGCTGCCGGCGCCGCCGGCATTCGATGCGGCGACGATGGCCGCGAGATAGCCGATATGGACGCGGCCTCGGAACACGTGGCGGGCCACGGTGCCGCCGATCAGCGCGGCCGCGATATTGTCGAGGAAGGCCGACAGCACGAACACGATGACCAGCAGGATCAGTCCGCCCTTCCAGTCATCGGGCAGCAGCGCCGGCATCTCGTCGGGAATGCGGCTCTCCTCGAAATGGCGCGACAGCAGCGCAAAGCCCATCAGGAGCAGGAACAGGTTGGCGAGCGTGACCCACTCATGCTCCATGTGATGCGCGAGACCGGGCAGGCCCGCGCCGAATTTCGCAAAGCCCGCGAACAGCAGCTTGTAGGCGACGATCGCGGTAAGGCCCGTCAGCGCCACCGCGAGCGTGTGGTGATGGAAGATCGCGACGCCGAGCAGCGTCAGCGCGAACAGGATGAAATCGAGCGGGATACCGTAGACGAGGAGTGGCGTGAGCAAGACGATCTCGATGGCTGGAGTGCCCGGCGGCGTGAAGCGCTGACGGCGGCACTATCGCGCGGCGTCGGGAACTTCAAGGCGCACTAACGCCGCAAGCTGGGCACGCCATGTGCTCCGAGCCGCGATCGAGGGGGACGACGCTGCAAGCGCGTCGACCCCGATCGGATCGCTAGAGCACGATGAGACTAGGTTTGATCTGGAGCGGCGGCAGAAGTTCACCTCTCCCTTGGGAGAGGTCGGCGCGTAGCGCCGGGTGAGGGGTTACGCTCTCTCGTTGGAGCCGCGGCCCCTCACCCGATTTGCTGCGCAAATCGACCTCTCCCCAATGGGGAGAGGTAAGACAAGCCTGTGGTCCCGATTCAACCCAAACTCATCCTGCTTTAGCCCAGCGTCTTCAGCCAGGCGCTGATCTCGGTCACCGCGATATTGGCCTGATTGAGCAGCTTGCCCATGGTGAAGAAGCCGTGGAACTGGCCGGGGAAATGCCGATAGGTCACCGGCACGCCGGCGTCCTTGAGGAATTTCGCATACTCGTCGCCTTCGTCGCGCAACGGATCGGCGCCGGCGGTCAGCACATAGGCCGACGGCAATCCGGCAAAGTCCTTTGCGCGCGCCGGCGAGGCGCGCCAGTCGCTGTTGTCGGCGTCACCGAGATAATGGTTGGCGAACCAGCCGATCACCGAATGCGTCAAGAGGATGCTGGTCTCGGGCTCGCGATGCGAGGGATGCTTCCGCGAGAAATCGGTCGCGGGATAGATCAGCAACTGGGCGGCGAGCTTCGGTCCGCCGTCGCGGGCGGTGAGGGCAACCACGGCCGCGAGGTTGCCGCCGGCGCTGTCGCCGCCGACGATCAGGCGCGCGGCGTCGATGCCGAGATCCCTGGCATTGGCGGCGACCCATCGGGTCGCGGTCACGGCGTCGTCGACCGCGGCAGGGAAACGATGCTCGGGCGCGAGGCGATAATCGATCGAGATCACGATCAGTTCGCCCTCATGGGCCAGCTTCTGGCAAACCACCTCATGGGTATCGAGATCGCCGATCACCCAGCCGCCGCCGTGGAAGAACACCAGGCATGGCGCGAGCCCGTCTTTCTTGCGCAGCGTGTTCGGCGTGTAGATGCGGGCAGGGATAGCGCCGTGCGGCGCCGGGATCGCGAGCGGCTTGCTCGATTCCAGCGCGGGCGGCTCGGGATTGGAGACGACGCGGGCGGCCCGATAATAGTCGCGTGCTTCCGGCGCGGTCAGCGTCTCATAGGCGGGACGGCCGGCCTCCTGGAACGCCTTGTAGACGGCAGCGGCATCGGGATCGAGAACGACGGGCATATTGTTTGTGACCTATGATGTTCGGTTTTCATTGATGTCATTCCGGGGCGGTCCGCAGGACCGAACCCGGAATCTCGAGATTCTCGGTGCGCAATTGCGCACCTGAGGGTTCGATGCTCCGCATCGCCCCGGAATGACGGTCGTGTCAGGCGGCGGTACGGCCGCCGTCGACGGTGTAGGCGGAGCCGGAGACGTAGCTCGCCTCGTCGGAGGCAAGAAAAGCGACGATGGAGGCGACCTCGCTTGCGAGGCCAAGCCGGCGCGCCGGGATGCGGTCGACGATCTTCTCGATCGGCGGCGCGTTGCCGCCGGAGCGGCCCTGCAGGATCGTGCTCAGCATCCGGCTCTCGATCATGCCGGGGCAGACGCAATTGACCCGCACGCCGGTGCCGGTGCATTCCCAGGCCGCGCTCTTGGTCAGCCCGATCACCGCGTGCTTGCTCGCGCTGTAGACCGCGATCATCGGCGATCCCATCAGGCCCGCGATCGAGGCGGTGTTGATGATGCTGCCCTTGTTCTGCTTCAGCATGACGGGCAGCACATGCTTCATTCCCAGGAAGACGCCGACCACATTGACGTCGAGCACCCGGCGGAAGCTCTCCAGCGAATATTCAGGGATCGGCCTGATGTCGCCCTCGACGCCGGCGTTGTTGTAGAAGGCGTCGATGGTGCCGAAACGGTCGACGGTGGCGCGGACATAGTCCTTGACCTCGTCCTCGTCGGTGACGTCGGCTTCGATCGCGAAGGCCTCGGCTGAGGCCGGCAGGTCCTTGGTGGCGGCCTTGAGGTCGGCCCCCTTGCGGTCGACTGCGACAATCCGCGCCCCCCGTTCGGCGAGCAGTTGGAGCGTGGCGGTTCCGATGACGCCGGCAGCCCCGGTGACGACGGCGACCCTGCCGTCGAGCCTGATGCGATCTGGCATGGTGGGTTTCCTCTGGCTGGTCCGGTTCGATCCGGATTTTCCTGGTTTTCACGCGTGGCCGCGTGCCTTCAGCGTGAGGACTATCACACGTGTTCCCAGGAGTGACCAGAGGTGACCGGAGGCTGCGCAGTGGGCCGGGGAGAGGTGGCCGGGTGCCCTTTCCCCGCCGTATTCGGCGTGTTAACCGGTGGCCTGCGAGCGGCCGATATCAAGGTACACTGTCGCGAGCCCGATTCGCCCTTTAAAGCCGCGCGAGATGCTTCGAACCGTTGCCCTGACTGGCTTTGCGGCCCTGGTTGCCGCCTCAACCATCTCGCTTGCGCCGCCCGCGCGCGCGCAGATCGGAACGATTTTCTCCGATCCCGCGCCGCGTCCGCCCGGCTCGATCCCGCGTGGTCAGGCGGCTCCTCCCAGCGACGACGACGAGGAAGTGCCGGAATTGCCGCGCGGCCGCCTGCTGCCGACACAGCCGCGCGCTCTGCCGCCAGGCCAGGCGGTGCCGCCGCCCGGCAGCGTGCAGTCGCAGCCGCTGGCGCCGCCGCCCGGCTCGACGGTGGCTCCGCAGGGCACCCAGCCCGGGGTCGCCGTGCAGCCGCCGCAACCCGGCGGTCCGGCTGTTGCCAATACACCGCCCGGTACCAATCCGCTGCCGCCGGGGCAGCGTCCCAAGGGGACGCCCCAAGGCGCGCCGCAAGGCACCGCGCCGCAGACGCCTGCCGCGTTGCAGCCGGGCGACGAGGTCGTGCAGGAGCCGCCGTCGACCAAGATCACCAACAAGAAGGCGAGCTTCTCCGGTCTCGACAAGATCACCGGACGCATCATCAATTTCGACGAGGATATCGGCGAGACCGTGCAGTTCGGCGCGCTGCGGGTGAAGACCGATGCCTGTTACACGAGGCCGTCGACGGAAGCCGCCAACACCGATGCCTTTGTCGAGGTCGACGAGATCACGCTGCAGGGCGAGGTGAAGCGGATCTTCTCGGGCTGGATGTTCGCGGCGAGCCCCGGCCTGCACGGCGTCGAGCATCCGATCTACGACATCTGGCTGACCGACTGCAAAGGACCGGACCAGACCATCGTGACCGCCGCGCCCGATCCGCCGAAGGCGCCGACGCCACCGCCGCCGCCGGCCCAGAAGCGCGCGCCGCAGAAGCAGGCCGCGCCGCGTCCGCCGCCGCAGCCGCTGCCGCAATATCAGCAGCAGCCGCCACCTCCGCCGCCCCAGCAACAGCAGCGGCCGGGCGGGTTGTTCGGCGGATTGTTTGGGAATTGATGGGCACTTCGTAGCCCGGATGGAGCGCAGCGAAATCCGGGTTTCTCGCCGCGGAGAGACCGCCCCGGATTGCGCTTCGCTGCATCCGGGCTACGCAGCTCCGTCCGGGCTATTCAATTGCGCTCGGCGATGATCGCCAGCGCGTCGGCACCTTTGACCGGCTGGGTGGCGTCGAGTTTGCGGAAATCCGCCGGCGCGCCTGATATCGCCTTGTCGAGCAGCGTGCGATAGCGGCGCCGCGAGATCTCGATCGCGCCGAACGTCCTCAGGTGCTCCGTCACATATTGCGTGTCGAGCAGCTCGAACCCGCCCGCGATCAGCCGCGCCACCAGATGCACCAGCGCGACCTTCGATGCGTCGCGCGTGGTGTGAAACATGCTTTCGCCGAAGAAGGCGCGGCCGAGGCTGACGCCGTAGAGCCCGCCGACCAGATTGTCGTCCTGCCAGACCTCGACGCTGTGGCAATGGCCCGACGCGTACAGCCCGACATAGAGATCGCGGATGCGCTTGTTGATCCAGGTGTCGTCGCGGCCGGGCTGCGGCGCCGCGCAACCGGCGATCACGGCCTTGAACGCGGTATCGACGGTGACGGTGAAGGCATCCGTGCGCACGGTGCGCGCCAGGCGGGAGGCGACACGGAAGCCGTCGAACGGAATCACGCCGCGCAATTCCGGCTCGACCCAGAACAGGGTCGGATCGTCGGCGCTCTCCGCCATCGGGAAGATGCCGCAGGCATAGGCGCGCAGCAGCACCTCGGGCGTGATCTCGGAGGAGGCGGAGTCGCGTGAGGTCATAACGCCAAGGATAGCAAAGCGCGGGCGGTCTTGCGATGGGGGCTGCCACCGGGAGGCTACGTGTTGACGAAACGCGCCGGTTCCTCCACAAGCCGCGCCGTTCCGCCGCAGTTTCCCGAGACGGACTGCGCGGTCGTGCTAGATTGCAACAAAAAGATGGCGGCGCTGCCGGGACACGGTGGCTTGCGCGCCCGACAATCGACACAGGTGAGGGGGACGCTGCATGAAATGGTCATGGCGAACGTTTGCGCCGTTGCTGGTCTGGCTGGTGATCTATCTGGTTCCGGTGCCTTCGGGGCTGAACGCCAATCAGTGGCACTATTTCGCGGTGTTCGCCGCCGTGATCACCGGGCTGATCCTTGAATCGATGCCGGTCGGCGCGGTCGGTCTGATCGGCCTGACGGTCGCCGGCATCGGCGGCTATGTCGAGCACGACCCGAACAAGTCGCTGCGCTGGATGCTCGGCGGCTTTTCCGAGAGCACGGTGTGGCTGATCGTCGGCGCCTTCGTGTTCTCGATCGGCTACCGCAAGAGCGGGCTCGGCCGCCGGCTGGCACTGCTGCTGGTGCGCGGCCTCGGCCGCCGCACCATCGGGCTCGGCTACGCGGTGGCGTTCTCCGATCTCGTGCTGGCGCCGGCGACGCCGTCCAACACCGCGCGCTCGGGCGGCACCATCTATCCGATCGTCAGCAACATCCCGCGCATCTACGGCTCCGAGCCCGGCCCGACCGCGGGCAAGATCGGCACCTTCGTGATGTGGACCGCGTTCGCGACCACGGCCGTCACCAGTTCGCTGTTCCTGACCGCGCTGGCGCCGAACGCCGCCGCGCTCTCGATCGCCAAGAAGCTCGTCAACATCGAGGTCGGCTGGTCGCAATGGTTCATCGGCTTCGCGCCGCTCGGCATCCTCTTGCTGCTGCTGGTGCCGCTGCTCAGCTATCTGGTCTGCCGGCCCGAGATCAAGGAGAGCCCGGAGATCGTGACCTGGAGCGAGGGCGAGCTCGCCAAGATGGGGCCGCCGTCGCGGCACGAATGGATCATGGCGGTGCTGGTGGTGCTCGCGATGTTCCTGTGGATCTGCGGCTCCAATCCCAATATCAGCGTGCCGCTGCTCGGCTCGAACTTCATCAACGCGACCACGGTCGTGTTCGTCGTGATCTCGCTGATGCTGCTGACCGGCGTGATCGCGTTCGAGGACATCGTCGCGGAGAAGAGTGCGTGGGAGGTATTTTTCTATTTCACCTCGCTGCTCACGCTGTCGTCGGGCCTCAACGAGATCGGCTTCATCAAATGGGTAGCCGAGGGCTATGCCAAGCCGCTCTCCGGCACGTCGCCGCTGGTCGGGATGATCCTGCTCGTCACCTTCTTCTTCTGGATCCACTATTTCTTCTCGAGCATCACCTCGCATACCGCCGCCGTACTGCCGGTGGTGCTCGCCGTCGGCTCCAGCATTCCCGGCCTGTCGGTGCAGACCCTGATGCTGCTCTGCGTGTATTCGCTGGGGCTGATGGGCGTGATCTCGCCCTATGCCACGGGACCGGCGCCGATGTATTACGGCAGCGGCTATATCGGCAAAGGCGACTTCTGGAAATTCGGGCTGATCTTCGGCCTGATCTACTTTTCCGGATTGTTGCTGATCGTGTTGCCCTGGTTACAAATGATCGGGTAAAATAGCCACAATCCAGCGAGAAACAGCCGCCGACCGGGAAGGAGCACTTTCCTTTCCGATTCTTAACGCGCTTTGTCCGGAAGAAGCCTTCAAAATGCTTCGTCGGATGTGGCGCGCGCGGAGTTCAGGGGACACATAGAGCCGCGCGAGCTCATTCGTGTTTCTTCGTGGGCAGGTTATGGACCAGCAGATCAAAGACCCGTCGATTGTGGCGCCCGAGCGAACCAGGCGAGGGTCGCGTTGGCGAGGGTTTCTGACGGGATGTCTCGTGTTGGCGGTGCTTGCAGGCATCGTCTGGTGGACGCGGCAGCAGGCCGCGCCGCCGCAGGCCGGTGGCGGGCGCAACGCCGGGCCGATGTCGATCGTGCCGGAGACGATCGGCAAGGGCGATATCGGCGTCAGCCTGAATGCGCTCGGCACCGTGACGTCGCTCGCGACCGTGACGATCAGGAGCCAGATCAGCGGCTACCTGATGAAGATCGATTTCAAGGAGGGCGATGAGGTCAAGAAGGGCGACCTGATCGCCGAGATCGATTCGCGTCCCTATGAAGCGACGCTGGCGCAGGCCAAGGGACAGCTCGCCCGCGACGAGGCGCAGCTGAAGGGCGCCCAGGTCGATCTCACCCGCTACCAGAACCTCGCCGCGCAGAATGCGGTGCCGCATCAGACGCTCGACACCCAGGTCGCGCTGGTCGCGCAGTATCAGGGCACGGTGGAAGCCGATCGCGCCTCGGTGAAGTCGGCCGAGGTGAATTTGCAATATTGTCACATCGTGTCGCCGATCAACGGGCGCGTCGGACTGCGCCAGGTCGATCTCGGCAACTATGTGACGCCCGGCGACACCAACGGCCTCGTCGTGATCACCCAGCTCGAGCCGATCAGCGTGCTATTTACGCTGCCGGAGGACAATCTGCAGGCGGTCGCGAAGCGGTTGAAGGAGGGCGCGGTGCTGCCGGCGGCGGCCTATGACCGCAGCGGCGCCAACAAGCTCGCCGAGGGATCGTTGCAGACCTTCGACAGCCAGATCGATGCGACCACCGGCACCATCAAGCTGCGCGCGCAGTTCGAGAACGGCAAGCGCACACTGTTTCCGAACCAGTTCGTCAACGTCCGCCTGCTGCTCGATACCCACAAGGATGCGACGACGACGTCGACCGCCGGCATCCAGCGCGGTGTCCCCGGCACCTTCGTCTATCTCGTCAATGCCGACAGCACGGTCTCGGTGCGGCCGGTCAAGCTCGGCGTCACCGATGGCGACCGGGTCGAGGTGCTGTCCGGGCTTGTACCCGGCGATCGCATCGTGATCGACGGCGCCGACAAGCTGCGCGAGGGTGCGAAGGTGGTCGTGCGCTCCGCCGCCGACACCGCGAACCCGGCCGCTGCGGCCAAGGGGACGCCGAAGGGCGACGGCAAGGGAGATAGCAAGGACGGCGCTGATCCCGGAGGCGGCCACCACAAGCGGTCCGAGGACGGGCAGAAGAAATGAACCCGTCGCGGCCATTCATCCTGCGGCCGGTGGCGACGACCCTGATGATGATCGCCATCATGCTGTCGGGCATGCTGGCGTTCAGATTTCTCCCGGTCGCGGCGCTGCCGGAGGTCGACTATCCGACCATCCAGGTGCAGACCTTCTATCCGGGCGCGAGCCCCGACGTGATGACCTCGTCGGTGACGGCGCCGCTCGAGGTGCAGTTCGGCCAGATGCCGAATCTGACCCAGATGAGCTCGGTGAGCTCGGCGGGCTCGTCCGTGATCACGCTGCAGTTCGGCCTGTCGATCTCGCTCGACGTCGCCGAGCAGGAGGTGCAGGCCGCGATCAATGCCGCGGGCAATCTGTTGCCGTCGGACCTCCCGGCGCCGCCGATCTACGCCAAGGTCAATCCGGCCGATGCGCCGATCCTGACCCTCGGCCTGACCTCGAAGACCATGCCGCTGACCCAGGTGCAGGATTTCGTCGACACGCGGCTGGCGCAGAAGATCTCGCAGCTGCCCGGCGTCGGCCTCGTCAGCATCAGCGGCGGCCAGCGGCCCGCGGTGCGCATCCAGGCAGATATCCGCAAGCTCGCGGCCTATGGCCTCAACATCGACGATCTCCGCACCACGCTCGGCAACGCCAACGTCAACACGCCGAAGGGCAATTTCGACGGCGCGATGCGCGCCTACACCATCAATGCCAACGACCAGATCCGCAATGCCAGCGACTACCGCTCGCTGATCATCGCCTACAAGAACGGCTCGCCGGTCCGCCTCAGCGACGTCGGCAACGTCGTCGACGGCGCGCAGAACGACAAGCTCGGCGCCTGGATGAACGAGACGCCGGCGATCATCCTCAACATCCAGCGCCAGCCCGGCGCCAACGTCATCTCGGTGGTGCAGGGCATCAAGGACCTGCTGCCGCAGCTGCAGGCGACGCTGCCGGCCGCGATCGACCTCAATATCCTGACCGACCGCACCGTCACGATCCGGGCCTCGGTCCGCGACGTCGAATACGAGCTGTCGCTTGCCGTGATCCTGGTCGTGCTGGTCATCTTCGTGTTCCTGCGCTCGACCCGCGCCACGCTGATCCCGAGCCTGTCGGTGCCGCTCTCGCTGGTCGGCACGCTGGGCGCGATGTATCTGTTCGGCTTCAGCCTGAACAATCTGTCGCTGATGGCGCTGACGATCGCGACCGGCTTCGTGGTCGACGACGCCATCGTCGTGATCGAGAACATCTCGCGCTACATCGAGGAGGGCGAGCCGCCGCTCGAGGCGGCGCTGCGAGGGTCCGAGCAGATCGGCTTCACCATCATCTCGCTGACGGTGTCGCTGATCGCGGTGCTGATCCCGCTGCTGTTCATGGGCGACGTCGTCGGCCGCCTGTTCCGCGAATTCGCCATCACGCTGTCGGTCACGATCCTGATCTCGGCCGTGGTGTCGCTGACCCTGGTGCCGATGGCCTGCGCGAAGCTGCTGAAGCCGGAGGCCATGGCGCGCGAGAACACCTTCCAGCGGCTCAGCCGCGAAGGCTTCGATGCCGTCATCGCGATCTACGCCCGGATGCTCAACTGGGTCCTGGATCGGCAGACGTTTGTGCTGCTGATCGCGCTCGCCACCTTTGGCCTGACGGCACTGCTCTATGTCGTCATTCCCAAGGGCTTCTTTCCGGTGCAGGACACCGGCGTGATCCAGGCGATCTCGGAGGCGCCGCAATCGGTGTCCTATGCGGCGATGGCCGAGCGGCAGCAGCGGCTTGCGAGCGCGATCCTGAAGGATCCGGACGTGCAGAGCCTGTCGTCGTTCATCGGCGTCGACGGCACCAACACCACGCTGAACAGCGGCCGCATCCTGATCAATCTGAAGCCGCATGAGCAGCGCAAGGCCAATGTTTCCACGATCATGGACCGGATCAAGGCGAGCACGGCGGCGCTGACCGGGATCACGCTCTACATGCAGCCGGTCCAGGACCTCACCATCGAGGGTACGGTGAGCCGGACGCAGTACCAGTTCATCCTGCAGGATGCCGATCCGAACGAGCTTGCGGAATGGACGCCGAAGCTGGTCGACAAGCTCAGGGAATTGCCCGAGCTCAGCGACGTCACCAGCGATATCTCGGCGCAGGGGCTTTCGGTGTTCGTGGACATCGACCGCGACCAGGCGGCGCGATTCGGCATCACGCCGGCAACGATCGACAACGCGCTGTACGATTCCTACGGCCAGCGCATCGTCTCGACCGTCTTCACCAATTCGAACCAGTACCGCGTGATCCTGGAAGCCGATCCGTCGCTGCAGACTTCGCTGGATTCGCTGTCGTCGATCTATCTGCCGTCATCGGTGGGCTCGACGCCGGTGCCGCTGTCGGTGATGGCCAAGATGCGGGTGGGGACCGCGCCGCTGCAGATCTCGCATCTCGGCCAGTTCCCGTCGGCAACCGTCTCGTTCAACCTGGCGCCCGGCGCTTCCCTCGGCGGGGCGGTGACGGCGATCAAGCAGGCGCAGGCCGACATCAACCAGCCGCTCGGCATGATCACGAGCTTCCAGGGCGCGGCGCTGGCGTTCCAGTCCTCGCTCTCCAACCAGCTGTTCCTGATCCTCGCCGCGATCATCACGGTCTATATCGTGCTCGGCGTGCTCTATGAGAGCTTCATCCATCCCTTGACGATCCTCTCGACGCTGCCTTCCGCGGGCATCGGCGCGCTGCTGGCGCTGATGATGGCCGGCCAGGATCTCACCATCATCGCGATCATCGGCATCATCCTCCTGATCGGCATCGTGAAGAAGAATGCGATCATGATGATCGACTTCGCGCTCGATGCCGAGCGCAACGAGGGCAAGCCGCCGCGGGAGGCGATCTACCAGGCCTGCCTGCTGCGGTTCCGGCCGATCATCATGACGACGATGGCTGCGGTGCTCGGCGCGCTGCCGCTGATGCTCGGCAGCGGCGCCGGGTCCGAGCTGCGGAATCCGCTCGGCATTTCGATCGTCGGCGGCCTGCTGGTGAGCCAGCTGCTGACCCTGTTCACGACCCCGGTGATCTACCTCTGGTTCGATCGCCTCGCGCTGCGGTTTGCCGGGCGGGCGGACGAGATCGGCGAGGCGAGCGGGTCGCGTTGAGCCATGGATCCGTCAACGCCCTTCATCCGTAGGCCGGTCGCAACGACGCTGTTGACGTTCGGGCTCGCGGCGGCCGGCATCGTCGCGTTCTTCAAGCTGCCGGTGTCGCCGCTGCCGCAGGTGGATTTCCCGACCATCTCGGTGCAGGCGACGCTGCCCGGCGCCAGCCCGCAGGATGTCGCGACCACGGTCGCAAGTCCGCTCGAGCGCCATCTCGGCCAGATCGCCGATGTCACCGAGATGACGTCGTCGAGCTCGGTGGGCTCGACCCGCATCACGCTGCAGTTCGGGCTGAACCGCGATATCAACGGCGCGGCGCGGGACGTGCAGGCCGCGATCAATGCGGCGCGGGCCGACCTGCCGACCAGCCTGCGCAGCAATCCAACCTACCGCAAGGTCAATCCGGCCGACGCGCCGATCCTGATCCTAACGCTGACGTCGGATACGCTCACGCGCGGCGACCTCTACGACGCCGCCTCCACGGTGCTGGCGCAGAAGCTGTCGCAGGTCGAGGGCATCGGCGAGGTCGTGGTCGGCGGCAGCTCACTGCCGGCCGTGCGCGTCGATCTGATCCCGCAGGCGCTCTACAAATACGGCATCGGCCTGGAAGACGTCCGCGCGGCCCTGTCGAGCGCCAACGCCCACAGCCCCAAGGGCGGCATCGACGTCGGCGACCAGCGCTACCAGGTCTACGCCAACGACCAGGCCAACAAGGCCGACGACTACAAATCGCTGATCGTGGCCTACCGCAATGGCGCGCCGGTTCATCTCTCCGATGTCGGCGAGGTGGCCGACGGCGTCGAGAATTTGCGCAATGCCGGTCTCGCCAACGGCAAGCCGGCGGTGTTGATCATCCTCTACCGGCAGCCGAACGCCAACATCATCAGTACCGTCGACCTTGTGAAGGGGCTGATGCCGCAGCTGCAGGCATCGGTCTCGCCGGCGATCGACATCGGCTTTGCGGTCGACCGTTCGACGACCATCCGCACCTCGCTCCGGGACGTCGAACGAACCCTCGTTCTGGCGGTGCTGCTGGTCATCATCGTGGTGTTCGCGTTCCTGCGCAATGCGCGCGCCACCTTCATTCCGGTGGTGGCGGTCTCGGTGTCGCTGGTCTCGACCTTCGGGGCGATGTACCTGTTCGGTTACAGCCTGGACAATCTTTCCCTGATGGCGCTGACGGTCGCGACCGGCTTCGTGGTCGACGACGCCATCGTGGTGTTGGAGAACGTCACCCGCTACATCGAGCAGGGGCTGAGCCCGCTCGAGGCGGCGCTGAAGGGCGCCAACGAGGTCGGCTTCACCGTGCTGTCGATGAGCATCTCGCTGATCGCGGTGTTCATCCCGATCCTGCTGATGGCCGGCATCGTCGGGCGGCTGTTCCGCGAGTTCGCGATGGTGATCTCGATCTCGATCCTGATCTCGCTCGCGGTCTCGCTAGCGACCACGCCGATGATGTGCGCCGTGCTGCTGAAGCCGGACGCTGGCGGACATGGCCGGCTCTACTGGGCGAGCGAGCGCTTCTTCGAGGCGATGCTCAATTTCTACCGCAGGACGCTGACCGCGGCGCTAGCGCATCCGCTGTCGGTGATGCTGATCCTGGCGGCGGTGTTCGGCCTCAATTTCTATCTCTACGACGTGATCCCGAAAGGATTTTTCCCGCAGCAGGACACCGGCCGGCTGGTCGGCTCGATCCAGGCCGACCAGAGCGTGTCGTTCCAGCTGATGCAGCAGAAGCTCGCGCAGTTCGTCGGCATCATCAAGCGCGATCCGGCGGTGGAGACGGCGGTCGGCTTCACCGGCGGCGGGCAGACCAATTCCGGATTCGTGTTCGTCTCGCTGCGTCCGCTCGATGAGCGCAAGATTGGCGCCGATGGCGTGATCGCGCGGCTGCGCCGTGAGATGTCAGTGGTGCCGGGCGCGAGCCTGTTCCTGCAGGCGGTGCAGGACATCCGGGTCGGGGGCAGGGCCTCGAACGCGCAGTATCAGTACACGCTGCAGGGATCGACGCTGGAGGAGCTCAATGAATGGACGCCGAAGATCGCGGCGGCCCTGCAGCGCGATCCTGATCTCGCCGACGTCAACAGCGACCAGCAGAACAAGGGCCTGGAATCCGATCTCGTGATCGACCGCGACGCCGCGGCCCGGCTCGGCATCACGGTGAGCCAGATCGACAACACCCTCTACGATGCCTTCGGCCAGCGGCAGGTGTCGACGATCTATGTCGCGCGCAACCAGTATCACGTCATCATGGAGGTCGCGCCGCGCTACTGGCAGAATCCGGAGACGCTGAAGGACGTCTATATCAGCACGTCCGGCGGATCGGTTGGCGGCTCGCAATCGACCAACGCGGTGGCAGGCACGGTCGTCGCCCCAGGCAACTCCAGCGCGGCCAGTGCGGCCAACGCCCAGGCCGCGCGCAACCAGGCCACCAACTCGATCGGTTCGACCGGGAAGGGCGTGGCCTCGACCGGATCGGCCGTCTCCACCAGCAGCGAGACCATGATCCCGCTGTCGGAAGTTGCAGCGTTCAAGCAGGGCGCGACGCCGCTTGCGGTCAATCACCAGGGCCTGTTGGTCGCCAACACCATCTCGTTCAACCTGCCGCCGAACGTGTCGCTGAGCACGGCGGTCGGCAGCATCGAGGCGACCATGAACCGGATCGGGGTCCCGGCCACGATCCGCGGCACCTTCCAGGGTACCGCCAAGGCGTTCCAGGACTCGCTGAGCAACCAGCCGTTCCTGATCCTGGCCGCGCTGGTTGCGATCTACATCGTGCTGGGCGTGCTCTACGAAAGCTACATCCATCCGCTGACCATCTTGTCCACATTGCCCTCGGCGGGTGTGGGCGCCTTGCTGGCGCTGATGGCATTCAAAACCGAGTTCAGTATCATGGCGCTGATCGGCGTCATCCTGCTGATCGGCATTGTGAAGAAGAACGCCATCATGATGATCGACTTTGCGCTGGAGGCGGAACGCAGGCGCGGGCTGGAGCCGCTCGAGGCGATCCGGGAGGCCTGCCTGCTGCGCTTCCGCCCCATCATGATGACGACGATGGCCGCGCTGCTCGGGGCGGTGCCGCTGGCGATCGGTATGGGCGATGGCGGCGAGCTGCGGCAGCCGCTCGGCATCGCCATCGTCGGGGGCCTGATCCTGAGCCAGGTCCTCACGCTCTACACGACGCCGGTCATCTACCTCTATCTCGACCGGTTCCGCCTGTGGGCCCGGCGCCTCCGCCGCGACGGCGCGACGCGGATGCCGGGCTCCTCACTTCAACCGGGCGAGTAAATGCCGACAGGTGCAGCGTTGCGAAATCTTCAATTGATGCGCAAGCCGATCCGGTTTCTGCGCGTGGCGGCGTTTGGCGGCCTCAGCCTCGGTCTGTCCGGCTGTATTCCCGGGGCGGAGAAGCCCGAGCTCAGCCTCGAAGTGCCGGCGAGCTACAAGACTGCGGCCAAGGGCGATGCCGACGCGGCCGTTCCGGCGCTCGCCTGGTGGCGCGGCTTCCGCTCACCTGAGCTGACCGGGCTGATGGAATCGGCGCAGCTCTACAATCTCGACATCGCGGTGGCGATCGCCCAGATCGTGCAGGCCGACGCCCAGGTCGGCGTGTCCGGCGCTGCGCTGCTGCCGTCCATCTCCGGATCGGCGAATGCCGAGCGTCAGCGTGTGGCAACGGGGTCCAGTTCGTCGCTCGGCGCCAGCGGCACCTTCTCGCAATACAGCCTCGGGCTGAGCGCGAGCTACATCGTCGATTTCTGGGGCAAGAACCGCGCGACGCTGTCGGCTTCGGAGGAGAGCGCGACCGTCGCGCGCTACAATCGCGAGGTGGTGGCGCTGACCACGATGGCGACGGTCGCCAACACCTATTTCCAGCTGCTGGCGGCGCAGGACCAGATCAAGGTCACCCGCCGCAACCTCGCGGCGGCCGAGCGCATCCTTGCGCTGATCAAGTCGCAATTCGCCGGCGGCACCGCCTCGCAGCTCGATTTGTCGCAGCAGGAGGCGCTGGTCGCCACGCAGCGCGCGGCGATCCCGCCGCTCGAGGTGACGGTCGGGCAGAACACCGCGGCGCTCGCCGTGCTGGTGGCGCGCGCGCCGGCCGATTTCAAGGTGCGCGGCGGGTCCACCACGCAGATCGCGGTGCCGCGCGTCACGCCGGGACTGCCGTCGGAACTGCTCTACCAGCGGCCTGACGTCCGCGAGGCCGAGGCGCAGCTGGCGTCGTCCAATTTCAGCGTCGACGCGGCGCGCGCGGCATTCTTTCCGCAGATTCAGCTGACCGGCACCACCGGCTTCCAGAGCGCGGCGCTCGCCGCGCTGTTCGCGCCGGGCGCCTGGTACTACACGCTTGCCGCCGGGCTGACCCAGCCGCTGTTCGACGGCTTCCTGCTGGAGAGCCAGCTCAAGCTCGCCAAGGGGCAGCAGCTGCAAAACCTGCAGGCCTATCGCAAGGCGGTGCTGTCGGCCTTCGCCGATGTCGAGAAGGCGCTGATCGCGTTGCAGAAGTACACATTGCAGGAGCGCCTGCAGTCCGATGTCGTCGCCGCCTCGCGCAAGGCGTTCGAGGTCGCCGAGACGCAGTTGCGCGGCGGCACGGTCAACCTGATCACGGTGCTGCAGGCGCAGCAGACGCTGTTCACCGCCGAGAACAATCTGGTCACGGTCCGGCTCAACAAGCTGCTGGCGGCGAGCAGCCTGTTCCAGGCGCTCGGCGGCGGCTGGACGCCCGCCGGTACCTTGGCGGCGGCGGTGCCATGAGGTCAGCCATGCAGCGTTTCGCGACACTCCTCATTGCTCTCGTCATCGCGCTTGGCGCACTAACCGGCGCGTCCCGCGCGCAGCAACGGCCACCCAACAGCGTTCCGCTCGCCTTCGGCATGAGCGCCAACCAGGCCAGCCAGTCGCTCGGCGTTCCCCTGAATTACGTGCGCGGCACGCCGGGCAATGAATTGTTCGTCGCGCTGCCCAATGTCAGGGGCAGCGTGCTGTCGAGGCGCAGCGACGGGCTCTATCTGCAATTCGGCAAGGGACGCCTGATCGCCTGGAAGGGCGATTGGGGCACCATTCCGCAATGAGGGTCTCGGCCATGATCGCCATGAGAGGACTGATCGCCTGCGCCGCCATCGCGCTGAGCGTAGCCGCGGCGTCGGCCCAGCAGCGGCCGTTGCGCTACGGCAGCACCGGCGGCGCGTATTTCGACGGCAGGGACGACGATCGCGATTTTCGAACCAACGGCTATTTCCCCGGCAATTTCGCCGCCGATCCCTTCAGCGCAGGTTTCGGTGCGGCCGGCCTGTTCGGCTCGACGCCGTGGCATTCGGCGCGGCCTTATCCGTCGCAGGTTGTGTTTGGCGCACCGTGTCAGGACTGCCGTCCGCAGCGCGCACGCCGGCACCGCGGCAGGCACGAGTGAGGCGCTTCGGAGAGGCTTGATGCCTCTAGGCCTTGCGCAAGAGCTCGTCGATGATGCGCGGCTTCATCCAGCCGGCCTTGTCGATGATTTCGTTGCGCAGGGTGTCCTTTTCCATCTCGTATTGTTCATGCGAGATTTCCCGGCCACCGGTCGCGGTGATTCCGTACGTCTCGAGCAGGGCGTTGTGCCGCGTCTTCCACGCGATCACATGCTCGGTCATGACTTGCGTCACGGATGGAAGGAAGCCGGGATGGCTTTCCAGGCCGCATGACACGGTGGTCTGCGGGTCTCCCGCCAGCATGATCACGTTCCACTCGTCGTAGCCGATCAGCCCCATCTGTGCGTAGAGAAACGCGCCATGCGGTCCATCCCAGATCTTCTGGTCGATGACCAGGAACGGCACCGCGTGGCAGTGGCCGTGGCGCGCAGTCATGTCGCGGTTGAAGGTCTCGGTACGATCCTGCAATCGCTTGCTGGCCGCAGCGAACACGGCGAGGCGATTGTCGGCCGTCGGCACGATGCCGGCTTCGTCATCAGGCGCGAAGCCCGCATCGCGCAGCATCGACCCGATCAGTGGGTGATCCCACTGCTGCTTGTGAAAAGCGGGCGTCGCGCCGTCGGCGCCCGGTGCCGGACGCACGGTCTCCTTGAGCTCGCCCAAGGTCGTCTCTTGCTTCTTTCCAAAAACTGGCCTGCGCCCGAACATCGCGTGCCGCTCCTGCCAAGCAGTTGGCACAAGCATCGCAAAGGACGCCCAGAACTTTCTTAATCGGTCGGGCTCGGCGGGCCGCGATCCATCAACAGCATGACGTAGCCGTTAAAGCGAACCAGACAAATCAATCGAATTTGCTGAAATTTGCGGCATTAGCTGGCGGCGGCGCTGGTCGATTTGTCGAGCGCCGGGCTGACGCGGGCGAACCGCACCACGAAGCGGGTGCCCTTGTGGCCGGGGTCGCGCTCGACGCTGGCATCGAGCTTGGCGGCCATCGCGCTGACGATGCGCTGGCCCATGCCGGTGCCGCGTGGATCGTCCTTGTCGGAAAAGCCGACCCCGTCGTCGCCGATCGCGAGCTGCAGATCGTCGCCCTGCGGCTTCAGCTCGACATGGATCGGGCCGGCGCCATCGGGATAGGCGTACTTCACGGCATTCATCACCAGCTCGTTGACGATGATGCCGATCGCGACCGCGCGGTCGGGATCGATCTCGATCGGGTCGGCCTTCAAGGTCAGCCGCGACATCTTGTTGCCTTCGGCCGATCGCCGGAGATCCTCGAGCAGCGCCTCGAGATACTGGTTGAGCATCACCGTCTTGAAGTCGTGCGAGGTGTAGAGGCGGCGGTGCACCTGTGCGACGGCCGCGACGCGCCCCATCGCGTTGGTGAGCGCAGCCTTCACATCCTGCTGGGCCGCGGAGTTGGCCTGCAGATGCAGCAGCGAGGCGATGATTTGCAGCGAATTGCCGACGCGATGGTTGACCTCGCGGAGCAGAACCTCACGCTCGGCGGCGAGCGCGGCATAGCGGTCGCGCGAGGCGTGCACCTCGGCCTCGGCCTCGTCGCGCGCCTTCTGGAGCGCGGCCTGCCGGATCGCGCCGTTCACCGCGACCTGGAGCAGGGGGATGAACTCGCCCCTGACGTCCTTGACCAGATAGTCCGCCGCACCGGCCTTCAGCGCGGTGACGGCGATCGCCGAATCCTGCGACGCGGTGACGAACACCACCGGCGGAGCGTCCGGTATCTTGAGGATCTGCTCCAGCGTCTCCAGCCCGTCGAGGCCGGGCATGTACTGATCGAGCGCGACGACGTCGATGCCGCCCTGGGCGAGCCGGTCGAGGCCTTCCTGGCCGCTTGCGGCGTGCACGACCTTGTAGCCCGCGCGCGTCAGCCCGCGTTCGACCAGGCGCGCCAGCGCCGCGTCGTCGTCGATATAGAGCAGTGTCGGCGTTGCGTTGGTCATACGGCAGCCGGCGGCACCTGAATCACCGAAAAGAACAGGCCAAGCTGGCGAATCGCGTTGGCGAAGCTTTCGTAGTTCACCGGCTTGGTGATGTAGACGTTGCAACCGAGCTCGTAGCAACGCTTGATCTCCTGGGAGTCGTCGGTCGTGGTCAGCACCACCACCGGCGTCGACTTGAGATGCTTGTTCTCCTTGACCCGCTTCAGAATGTCGATGCCGGTCATGTCAGGCAGATTGAGATCGAGCAGGATGAGCAGGGCCTGGCCGTTGCGCTCGACGGCGCTGCCATCCTTGCCGAACAGATAGTTCACGGCCTCTGTACCGTTGGTGAACGGGATGATCTCATTGTTGACACCTGAGCGCCGGATATTCCGCTCAATCAGGCGGGCATGGCCCTCGTCGTCCTCGATCATGATGATGGTGACTGGATCACTCATGTCACTTTGTCCCGATTCTTGCCTGACCAATTGATAGGCAGCGTGATCGTGAAGGTGCTGCCGTTGTGAAGTTCCGATGCTACCGACATGGTGCCGCCCAGTCTGCGCACAAGTGCGCGGACATGGGCAAGCCCGATGCCCTGACCGGGTTTGTCCTGGGTTCCGGCGCGACGGAACAAATCGAAGATGCGCTGATGGTCCTTCGGATCGATGCCGCGGCCGTTGTCGGTGATCTCGAAGATCGCGAAGCCGAGCTTGGTGCGGCCTTCGATCGAAATCTCGCCGGGAACGCCGTTCCTGAGGTACTTGAGTGCGTTGTCGATCAGATTGGAGAAGATCTGCTCCAGCGCGAGGCGGTCGCTGACGATATTGGGCAACGCGCCGACCTCAACGGTCGCATTGGCCTCGACGGCCTGGTGAGCCACCGTCTTGACGATGCCGTCGATCAGCTCGCGCAGATCGACGCGTTCGGGCTTGAACTCGCGGCGGCCCTCGCGGGTCAGATTGAGGATCGCGCTGATCAGGCGGTCCATCTTGGCGATCGACGATTTGATGAAACCGAGCGATTCGTTGAAATCGTCGGATAGCTGCTTGTCGGAGCCTTCGAGCTCGGGCTCGGCCACATCGGTCGCGTCTTCCGGCATCGCCGGCGCCAGCGACGCGGCGCGATTGAGCGTGGCGATCCGCTTGAAGATGTCGCCGCGCAGTTCCTCGAGCTCGCTGGTGAAGCCCATGATGTTGACCAGCGGCGAGCGCAGATCGTGGCTGACGATATAGGCGAAGCGCTGGATTTCCTCGTTGGCCTCGCGCAGGTCGGAGGTGCGTTCGTCGACGATGGTCTCGAGATTGAGGTTGCTGTCGCGCAGCCTCGCCTCGGCGTCGTCGCGCGCCCGCGACGATCGCCGCAGCAGCACCACCGAGAGAGCGGCAAGCGCCAGCACCATGCAGGAGCCGGCGATGGTGACCGAGGAGGCCAGCACCTGGGTCCTGTCCGCAGTCGCGGTGCGCATCGCGAGCAGGCGATCTTCCTCGGCGCGCATGTCGCGGCCGATCCGGGCGATCGCCTCCAACGCATCGGTCGACGTGCCCTTGCGCAAGATGTCGATGCTGGTCGCCGCGTCGTTGTTCTTGACGCGCTCGATGCTGAGGGCGAACTCGGCGAGGCGCTGCTCGACCGCGGCCTTGAGCTTCGCGGCATTGGCGACCTGCGCCGGATTATCGACGGTCATCATCTGGAGATGACCGAGCGCGGCCGGGAGTCCCGCTGCAGCGGCCTGGTACTCGGACAGGTATTGCGGTGCTGATGTCAGCAGATACGCCCTGGTCGCGCTTTCGGCGCGCCTGATGTCGAGCAGCAGGTTGGCAACCTGGCTCTCGGTCTCGACGGTGTGGATCACCCAGGCGTTGTCCTCGCGCGCCTTGTTGACCAGCACGACCGACGCCACGCTGACCGCGACCAGCACGAAAAATCCCGCCGACAGCAGGAGGATCTGTAGCGTCGACCGGCGTCGTGAAACGAGCGTCACGACGATCTCGCTGTGGGAGTGGGATTCAACGCGTCCCCGTGGAAAGCCAATAACCCTATAGTACGTTTGAGGAAGGGCCGGGTTCCACGGAGTTCCGAACTATTTTGCGGCGTCGGATGGCTGACCGGCGAGGTACTGCTCCAGCCAGTGAATGTGGTAGTCGCCCTCGATGATGTCGGGCTCGCGCACCAGCGCGCGGAACA
>NZ_JAQOSR010000138.1:0-25548 GCF_046718885.1 Bradyrhizobium sp. UFLA01-814
AAACCGTCCTCTTCAAGACGGAACGAACATCGCCGATCTGCTCGACAGCAACAAGGTGCGGGAGACACGCCGCTTACGATAGATCGGTTACCCCGCATAATCCAATTGATGGACATCTGAGTAAGACCGGCAAGCGGCGCAAGACGGCGATCGACGCGCGTACCACGCGGCACCGCGGCTACGACATCAGCCAACGCTGCCGCAAACGCATCGAAGACGTCTTCGGCTGGATCAAGAATTCCGCTGGCTTGGCCAAGGTCAAGCTGCGAGGCCGCGACCGCGTGGATGCCGTCTTCGTCCTGGCGCTTGCAGCCTACAATCTGATCCGGCGTCCCAAGCTTCTGGCGGCACCGGCATGAGCATTCGGGGCAGATGGCAGGTCGTCGAGACACCGGGCTACGACATGGCCTTGGCGAGCGCCTACATCCTGCTCGATGAGGCCGGCGGCGAATTCGCCTTCGACTGCCTCGCTGGCTCCATTCATGGAGCCTGCTACGACGATACCGTCGAGTTCGGCTGGCAAGGAAACGACGAAATGGAGCCAGCCGAGGGTGACGGTTGGGCCGAACTAAAGGATGACGGCTCACTCGAAGGGGAGATCTGCCTCCTCAATGGCGACAACATCCCATTCATCGCGCGCCGTTCAAAGACTTCTTCAACGGCCTGCTCGAGCAGCAATATTCTTACGCGGAAACATACCCTGATGGATTTGAGATGGTTGGTCTCTTGGAGAGGAGGTCGAAGACTACGCCGACCTGTCGCCAAGTTGCGCCGACGTCGCGAGGCTCTGCAGCTCGGATCAGTTTGGCGATGATCTGCTCGCTTGAGGTCGGAACTGTAGGACGGCAGAAGAACAGCGTCGCTCCCTTCGCGCGGATCGCGTTGCGGGCCAGCTTGCCATCGAAATTTTTTAGCTTGTCTAGGAGAACCGGCCTCGTCCTTCGTTAAACCTTACCAACAGCTTCTCGAATAGTGGTTGAAGGGTTCGCCATCGCGCAAGGCCGCTGATTGACTACGCCTTTGCCGCGACTGGCTCTGAAGGAGAAGCCCACGGCCTGCGCAGTTATAGGTCCATGTCTAAGCACTTACCTCAATGCCCGTCGACGTGCTTCGATCAAAAGGGGGGATTTCGTTCGCATCGCGGTCAGGCACGTCTTCCTTCCAGCGCACCGATCCGAACGGGCGCTCCAGCATGCGGCGGACGCGCACTGGGTCAGGTCCGATGTGGAAAGCGGCCGCTTGCTGATCAAGCACGCGGTCCGATTGGGTCCAGCGGTCGCGCTGGCGTAGATAATCCAGCCAGGTTGGGCAGTGATAGCGTTCCGTCCACAACTCGGGATCGACAATATTGCGTGCAATCGACCAGCCGTAGGCGCCGTTGCGCTGGCGGGACAACTGGACGTTCTGCATCACAGTGTGAAAGGCGCGCGCATCCTCCGGCGCGATGCGATATTCGATCTCTACTACAAGCGGCCCGCTACGATGGGTGAGTAGCAATCTTACTTCAGGATGGGCTACTGCCGCTGCCTCGATGTCCTCGTCGCGGGCACTAATGCGCGGCATACGTAACCAAAGCCCAAGCAGCGGTGAGAGTAGCATCAATCCGGCCGAGACAAGCAGCGCAGTTTGAACTCCAGCTGCATCTGTGAGGTGGCCCCAGCCCCAACTGCCAAAGGCGATGCCCCCGGAGTACGCAGCCTGGTAGGCCGCTAGCGATCGGCCGGCCACCCAGCGCGGCGCGGAGAGCTGCGCGCCGATATCGAGCAACGTGAATGCCACTGTGAACGCCGCGCCAGCGAGAACCAGTGCGGTCGCGGTTAGTACCGGCTCGCGGCTAAGGGCCGCAACTACGGTCGCGCCGCCCATCGACAGCATGCAGGCACGTAAAGCAGCTTCGCCAGCCATGCGCCTGCGGACCTCGCCGATATTGATCGCCCCGATGACGGCCCCAAAACCGAAGGCGCCGAGCATGACGCCGTAGGTCTGCGCACCCCCGCTCAAGAGATCGCGCGCGACCAGCGGCATGAGCGCCGAGATCGAGCTGCCGACCGCGCCCGTCACCACGGCGCGGGCCAGCACGATCTTAATGGACAGAGAATTCGTGATGTATCGCACACCTGAGACAATGGCGCGGCTCAGCCGTTCGCGCGGCAGCCGCGATGGTTGCGCTGCCCGTTTCCAGAGGAGCAGCGCGATCATCAGCGGCAGATAGAGCACCGCGTTCAGTGCAAAGGCGGCGACCGCGCCCGCGGTCCCAACCAGAACTCCACCAATCGCAGGCCCAAAACTGCGCGCGATGTTGAAGCTGATTCCGTTGAGCGTAACCGCCGCCGGCAGCGTCTCGGCCGGTACCTGCTCAGAGACGGAGGACTGCCAAGCCGGGTTCATCAATGCCATGCCGCTCCCGACTACAAAGCAAAGGACCAGCAACAAGTGTGCCGTGGTGAGATGCAGCCATTGGAGGCCAGTTAGCGCGGTGACACCGCAAAGCGCGATCGAGAGCGCAACCAACGCCACGAGGCGGCGGTCATACATGTCGGCAATGGCGCCGGCGGGCAGCGCGATTAGCATCACCGGCAGCGTCGTGGCCGTCTGCACTAGCGCGACCTTATCGGCCGAAGACGTCATCTCGGTCATCGCCCAAGCTGCACCGACGCCTCGGATTAGAATACCGAGATTGGACAACACGCTCGTCAGCCAGATGTACCGAAAGGCAGCGTAGCGTAGCGGCGCAACCACGCCGTCGACTCTAAGCGTCTTGAGGTTGGGCTGATCAGTCATATCGGCTCATGCCTCGCGTGTAACGACTACCTCTCGATCCAGATCATCAGTATTCAGGTTTGGATTGTTTTGGAATACCGATCTACGTCTTTCAGACGCCAACGAAAAGCTAGAGTAGGCGAGTCATGCGAGGTTTATCTTGCATTCTACGAGACTGACGACGAAAAGACGCGCCAAAGCGTGCGCAGGCGGACAGGCTCGAATCAATCTTCGGCCGGAACCTCAATTGGAATCGCAAAACCAGACTTTACCCGGTCCATGATAACCATCGTTTTGAAGGCCTTGATGTCAGGATTTTCATAGAAGAATTGTCTTGTGAACTGTTCGTAATCCTCGATGGTACGTGCTGTAATGTATAGGACAAAGTCCGCGTCTCCAGTGACATAGAACCCATAGACAACCTCAACTGATGATTTGATGGCCTTCTTGAAGCTGTCGATTGTGTCTGCGCGGTCCCGCTCCAAGTTCACCAGGACGAGCATCTGAATAGGTCTTCCCACGGCCTTTGGTGAAACGATTGAGACATCGGCCTCGATGATGCCCGCCGAACGAAGCCGCTTCAATCGTCGTTGACATGCGGTTGCAGAAAGCCCGGTGATTTTTCCGATCGCCTCTGAGGTCAAGCGGTTATTCTTTTGTACGATATCGAGAATTCGAGCGTCTATTCGATCGTATTGCACAGTGGCCATCGGCACCTAACCTTGGCCGCGAGCATTACAATGCCCAGGATAGCCGATTGGCACCTCAAAAGGACGAGTATTGGTAAATTGCAAACGTATCGTCTGGCGCCGACTTGGCATCAGGGGAGCCCTTGGAATAGGGAAGGCTCTCAAAAGGAAATGTTTCACAGTTATGAAGCCGAATTGAGTGTGAGTTTATGTTGTAACCATGCGAAAACGCTGTCGTCGGAGGTTACAAAGTTTTCGATCTCCCCCGCAGTGGTCCTGGCAATGCGCGGTGTGGCAACCTCAATGTCAATGTGTGCAGCGATGCATTCGGCTTGTAGTTTGATTGCTTCCGTCGTGCTGACGATACTGCGGCCACCGGCCAACACGAGAACCGGACATCGCAACTGTCGTATCAATCGTGAGCGAGGTGACGACAAAAATGTCTCGTCCAGTCTATCTACCGTCCTCGTGATCCAGCCTAGAGACGCGACAGTTCGAGTCCAATTCCAAAGGCCGCCGTCGCAACTTGCCGCCGCAACGCGGCGGTCAGAGACAGCGAAATCAGTAGCTAGAGCAGCCGACAGCCCTTCTCCATAGAGTCCAATCCGGGCATGGTCGACGTCGGGCCGAACTGACAAATAGTCTAAACAGCTGGACAACAAGATTTCCGATTGTCCGCGCCAGTGACTTAATACGTCCTCGTGAGAGACCACGAGAACCGATATGCCCCGACTGATGACAGCAGGCAGGAGCCTGCCCAGCAGCGTCGATGCGGTTTCGCCTTCCCGGCTGATGCAAATTACTGCCGGACCGCGTACGTCATGATCAGCAACGGGCACGTAGTAGGCAAGAAGCGGCGTTTGATCTGAGCACGCAATTCGTACCGGCTCCACCTTTTGCTCGAGACATCCGAACGTTTGGATGCTGGCCTCTATTTTTTTGGCGAGGACGTTCTCATCTTGAGGAGCGTCTTCGTCGACCAGCCGCCTCGCAACTTCAAAAGCAGTCAACGCGCAAAGCCAAGACTCGGTTGCTTCGTCGAAAGCACCCTTTTCGATACTCCGCCCACCAACAAGGCAGTGGGCGTCACCGATGTTCGTCCATCTTGCGACCCAGCTCCGGCGATCTCTCATATCGTAGATGCGCTCAAGATCGTCTATGAACCCCGCGGCACCTCGCCTTGTGGATACGAGATCGCCCCTCACATGGGGCCAAGCAGCGCACAACATCCGCTTCTCCTTCGTGCGGATCCGTATCGTCCGATCAGGGATCGCACGTGCGTAATCCAAGGATGGGGATTGCTAAACGCCGCAATCGGGTTTGTTGGTGACGCTGCGGACTTTGAGTTCTCGCTTATCTCCAGCCTTCTCCTTGAAAATAGTACCGCTGCCGCTAGGCAGAAGTTCTCCAAAATGGAGCGCTCTAGCGCCGAAATTCTGCATCTACTGCGTTTCACGCACCGTTTTCGTTCACAAACCTGACTCGACCTGTTTCGCCGCGTAGCGTTGGGACCCGCCGCTGGCTGCGTAAACCTCAAAAATGTCTCTTGAGGGCCCGCTGCGAGCGCGGGGCACTAGAAAGTCAGGAATACGGCAAGTGGGTCACTGAGCGCCGCGGATTCGGTTGGGCGATCAACTGATGGTGAGTTCATCGCAGGGAGCTTCGCATTGCAGGGGACTGTCGGGGGAATCTCACGCCATGGGAGCGTTAGAGCCAACCACGCAGCAGGCGTTAGTACCGAATCTATGTCGCGTTCGGCTGCTCTCGACTTACTCAAACCGCAACGGAAATGAAGAAAATCCCAAAAGACCCTCGTAGGATGGAGGTCCTTTCTGATTCGAAATGCGGGGCTGGTACTGATCTGGCTGGCCGTACTCAACCTGTCAAAATCCCTCTGCAAAGCCATTCTCCACGGCGAGAAGGACGTGTCCACGATCAAGGCATGCTCCTCCATGGAGCCCAATTGCCGTGCAGTCGCTAAAGGCGATGATGCGGACCAATAATCGGCCGCCAGGGCTCGAGAATCGGTCCGCTCATGTTCTCGTCACACGACATGCAGCTTGTGTGGTGTCTTGGCGAGAATCTCGCAGCCCGCGCCCGTGACGAGGACGTGCTCGCTGCAGCCAATCAAGATGCCGCTGTCGCCGAACAGGATAATCGGCATGTGGAAGACCATGTTGACTTCAAGGATGTCCGGAGAGTCCGTCTCGAGACTCAGGTTGCCGCGACCGCCCCAGTTCGGGCCCGTATGATAGCCGGTACGGTGACGGAAGCCGTGGCGAAGTGAGGAGCGCTCGACCACCTTGCGCGCGGCGGCGTCCACCGAAGAAGCTGTCGCGCCTGCCTTGGTCGCGGCGCACGCCGCTTCGAGCGCCTCCACCGCCACCGCGTGTACGGCCTCAGCTTCCTGATGATGGCCCAGCACGGCGGAGCGCACGATGCCCACAGCATAGCCGCTTTTCGTGCCGCCGATTTCTATCATGGCGGGCTCGTCGTTTTTGATCGAATTGTGCGTGGGGGCGCCATGCGGCAACTTCGTACGATCGCCGAACATAATGTTGGTCGACGGCGTCCAAAGTGCGCCGCCAGCCTTAGCTACCTCTCGCGTGATTGCGTTACTCACCTCCTCTTCGGTGGCACCCGCGCGGATCGAACCCTGGAACGTCCGGATCGCGACGTCGGTATAGCTCATGCTTCGCGGATCACCTTTAGCTCCAGATCGCTCTTCACAGCCGCAATCTTCGGTACGAGTCGGCTGGCATCGACGATCCTCACGTCTGGTAGCTGCTCCTGCAGGTCGGTTGCGTCCTTGGGCGCGAGGTTCCACAGGTCCAACTGCAGGCCGACGCGCTTGTCGGCGACCCCACAGCGGCGAAGAACATCAGAAGTGACCTGCGCCCATTCGGGCTGGTGCGTGTAGGTGAAGAGGTCTTCGATGCAACTCTCGGCTCGGACCGCTGCTTCTTCGAACTCGCGCACAACATACGTCGGTGCGTGCCCTGGCACTGCTGGTCACCTCCCATAACCATTTGCGTTATCTGACCGGCTACAACGGCTTCGGCGTGTGCCCGAATTCAGCAAAAGCACGCTGGGCGTTGCAGAAATGCTGCGATCGTGATCGTGTATTCGGCCCCTAAGTCCATAGCGCCATCGAGCCGCGGTCAGTCTCTTCCATCAGCACGGTCGTCATTGTGTCGCTCGAGCGCCGGCCGCATGTGTTGTTCGCGCCGTCCATCCGTCTCGAAGCGGCGGGATTGCCGCGCTTGGCGGGCGCTTTGGGGGGCGACGATTGCGCGAGATCCCAGAATCGTGGTCGTCAGGTGCGATGATCCACATAGTTGGAGCGCGCGGCAACAAACATACGCCATTCCCCATTCTGCCGCAGCCGTTCTGCACGACATCATCTCAATTTGCGGTGACGCGGTAGATGAACCGACGAGGCTTGATGGCGACAATCGGTTCCTGGGTCAAGATAGCATTTCCTTAAGGAACGCCGGCTGAATGGGGTCGGAATTCGTGGCGGGATCGATTGCCGCTATTGCGAAAATTGACCTGGCTATCTGTTGCAGCTTTATCGAGGCGCAATGTTGGAGAGCGCTGTGCTCTCAAGCCATCAGCACACCTCGTGCGCCTCGTCCGACCGGCCCTGCCGAGATAGATAGCGATAACTCGTTGCGAAACGAGATGACTTTGGGAAAGGCATGACCAACTATGCCCGGAATTGGAAACAAGCTGCCAGCGTTCGAAGTCGTCGGCGTGAAGCCTGGATTTCAGCTCCAGCAAGAAAAGCCGGACAAGTGCGTTCGAGTTCCCGACAGAGCAGAGCGTCCCGGACAAGTGGAAGATCATCTTCTTTCTACCCAAAGGATTTCACCTTCCTTTGTCCGATGGAAATCGCCGAAGTCACCCGGCTTTCGAAGGACTGTGAGGACCGCGACGTGGTGGTGCTCGGCGGCTCGACAGATAATGAGTGCTGCAAACTCGCTTGTCGGTGCGACCACCAGGATCTGCATCGGTTGTCGATCTGGCAGATTGTCGACACCAAGGTTTCGCTGGTGGACGGCCTCTTGGGGCGCTCTCCCAAGGGGCGCCTACCGCCATACTTTCATTATCGCTGCAGACAACATGACCCAGCACGTCTATGCGACTAGTCTCAACGTCGGACGGCGCCAAAGGACACACTGCGCGTGCTCGATGCGCTACAGACTGACGAACTGTGTCCCTGCAACCGCGAGATCGGCGGCCAGACGCTGAAGATGGCCTGAATCGCTCACGTCGATCGACAAGTTGATCAATCAGGTGCCAGATTTTGCTAAAGACGTGAAGCTCAACCTGTCGTCTATGCTCTCTGATGAATCGCTCGGCGCGCAGCGCGCAAGTCGGTTATGGTGTCACGTACAAACGTCTGCATCATTACTGATTTGCGCGTTGATGGCGCCAAACATCAAAAAAGAGCGGCGGCACGGATATGGAGGTTTCACCGGATCAAGAACGTCAGCGCTTGCCCTTTGGCAAAGCGCAACGACGCGGCGCGGGCATGAAGTGCTCTTAGATTTGTCGGTTTCCGAATGACCGTGCCGAAACCCCAGAACTCTACAGAATTGATGTGCCTTCTCTCAACCGCCCGCGGTTGCTAAACTCCTCAGGTTTGCCTGCGTCAAATCTGCGCATTCTGCCGACCGAACGCAGGATTTCGTACATGAAGCCTCGCACATTGGGGAATTTATGCTCTGAGGCTTCGCGATACTGTTGCCTGTCGCCGGCTGTGCCTCGGCTCAATCCTTAGAGGGCGAGTGATGTTGGGGCAGGAAAATTGTCCCAGGTGAAGCCAAACGAGGCGGGACCCTGCAAGAGTCAATTCAATCCCCAATGGCCTCAGCTTGGCAAGTCCTCTGCCTCAGGTGCAGGTAATCTCTCTCTCTCTCTCTCTCTCTCCAAAATTGTGGGACGCAAGCTACCTTATCCTTTCAGTTTGGTGCCGATTTCACGAAGTCGAATAGTGTGGAGTTCGATCGAATCCAGTTAGCTGGAATCGAATTTCCCGATGAGCAACACAAAACGGGGAGCTATCATGAATGCGATCTCACGCCGCGAACTTCTGAAAGGTGCAGCGTCTGCTGCCGCCGCTACTTCTGCTACCTCGCTTGCTGGAGTCCCTGGCGCTCGCGCAGCTGAATCAATCGCAGCCGTTGAATGGGGCGGCAACAATATCAAAACGATGAAGACAGTCGCGTCCAAGCAATCGGAGGTCACTGTCAACTGGCAACTACATGCTCCAAGTTCTTCAGCAACCTTTGCCAAGATCAAGGCCACCTGGCCGCATCCTGGCATTGATTTGCTTGCGGGGTGGGACCTCAACTGGCCCATGATGGGTGCGGAGGGGTGGGCGGAGCCTGTGACTGTCGAGAAGGTTCCTAACCTTGCAAATATCCCGCAGAAGTTGTTGGCGAAGGACAAGGCGGGCAATGTGATTAATATCCCGCGTACAATGTCGGCTATTCTTTGGTTTTACAGGAAGGATACAACTCCTTTCCAAATAGCGAAATTGGATGATCTCCTAGACTCCCGTCTCAAAGGGAAGATCTGCTTCCCGGCTCCTACGATCACTTCGAATCTTCAGATGGTAACGATGGCGCTCGCTAACGGCGGCGATGAGAAAAATATGGAGCCGGCTTGGGACTTCATTAAAAAACTCGCACAGAGTGGAAACATTGGACGGGTCGCTACCTCTGACGCTGACGTTTCGAGCTCCATTAGCTCCGGTGAAACCTCCGTGACCTTTGAAACGAGCACCTCCGCAATAAGATTAGCGCGCAACTTTCAAATACATTTCTTGGCTAAGCTTGATCCGAATGCGACAGGATTCCGGACCTTCTTCAATCAAGAGGGGTGGAGTGTTCTCAAAGGAGGGAACGCAGCCGCAGCATTCAAGTTTGCGAACTTTACCGTCGATCCGGAAATCAATGCGGAACTCAACGGCATGATCGGCGGCATCCCCGTAAACACCAAGTCGAAGGTGCCGGAGGAGGTGACGATGTTTGCGTACAAGAGCGAAGAGATGGAGCAATATGCGTACGTCCCGGACTGGTCCTACGTGTCTACGCAGGGCGATCTGTGGATGAAGCGCTGGGAGAAGGAAATTCAGCCTCTGCTTTAGCCCGCAGGTCGAATTCAAGCTTTCGACGAAGGCGATTTCGCAAGAGGTGAGAATGAAGAGTACAAAATCATCATTGCTGCTGCTCATTCCGGCGACAGCGTTAATGGTTCTCTTCTTGGTAGTGCCAATGTTGATGGTGCTAGATGAGAGTTTTCGAACATATTCGCCCGGACGAATTGGTGCGGTTGCGGGCGCTCCTTTAACCACAGAGAACTACTCGGAGCTCCTTCTCCCCGTCTATGCTAGATATTTCTTGCATACGTATGTTTTGGCATTTTGTGCATCGCTTATCGCGGTCACAATTGCCTTCCCGATCGCGTATTACATCGCGAGAAGTGCCTCTCCGTGGGTGCGAAAAACATGGATCTCTGCGCTAATAGGATTGATGTTTCTAAATGCCTTAGTTCGAATCTACGCGATCCAGCTGACGTTCGGATCCATAGGAGTGGTGGCTCCGCTAATGTCTTTCATTGGCGTCGACACAAATGGGACGTTGTATATCAACTGGGTCGTAATTGCCGGATTGCTACAATACGCAATCCCTATCTCAATCCTGATCCTGATCGGGGCGATACAAAGCCTCAATCCCCGCTTGATCGAAGCAGCTCTATCTTTGGGAGCCTCGGCTTTCGAGGCTCATTTAACGATAACGACGCTATTGTGTATACGCGGCCTGATCTCGTCCTTCCTTGTTTCCATGACACTCGGCGTGAGTGCTTTCGCAATACCGTGGATACTGGGACGGGGGCGCGTGCTATTCATTTCAAATCTCATTTACAGCCGATTTAGCGAAAACGCCAATTTTCCGAGTGGAGCGGCGATATCGATCGTCATGATGGTGCTTTCGATGCTCCTGATTTTCGTCTTGTCGAAACTGGCGACAAAGTTCGATCGGACGTGAGGAGCGCATGTTGAGCAAACGAACTAAAGACGTAATGCTTAGCTTCGGAGTGGGAGCGACCGTAGCAGGCACAGCGGTGTTCCTGGTTGTGCCCGTGATCACGACAATCACCATGGCTTTCGATGCGCGCGACTATCTCGGTCCATTTCCCCCACCGGCATTGTCAACGCAATGGCTCAACCAATTCTTCAACAACGGCTATTTGTGGTCGGGGTTTAGCACCAGCCTCGTATTGGCGACGACGACGACTATCATCGCAACGGCCGTTGGCGCGGCGGCTGCCGTGGCCATCAGCCGCATATCGTCTCGCCTGCGAGACCTTCTTACAACGGCATTCTTGTCACCTCTCGTGTTGCCCGGCGTGATTATCGGGTTCGCCTTACTTATGCTCTTTTCGCTGTTGGGCGTTCTCTCGCCGTTTACAAAGCTAATTGCCGGGCACCTAATTGTAACTGTCCCATATACGCTGCGAATGGCTTTGATCGGACTAAGCGGCGTCAGTCCAGTGCTGCGCGAGGCGGCGCTATCTCTCGGCGCAAATGAACGCCAAGCTTTGTTCACAGTTATCCTTCCGCTCGCCAAGAACAGCATAGCTGCAGGTGCGATCTTCGCATTTGCATTCTCAATGGACGACCTGACGGTCAGCTTGTTCCTCAGCGACTTCAAGACTTACACGCTTCCGGTCGCTCTCGTCAGCCTTATGAGGTCGGATTTCGATCTCACGCTTGCGGCAGCCGCTGTATTCTTAATGGGGCTGACTGTTGTCTTGCTAGTCGTTCTCGACCGCGTGCTTGGCTTGGAGCGAGTGATTGGCCACGGAATCTACAAGGCGTAATCTGATGAATGTGCTCGAGCTGAACGATGTGACAAAAAAGTACGGTGAATTCGTAGCCGTCGACAATTTATCTCTGCAGATCGAAAAGGGGAAGGTGGTATCCCTTCTAGGCCCAAGCGGCTGCGGTAAAACAACGACACTGCGCATAATTGCCGGCTTTACTTCGCCTAATAGTGGCACTGTGCAAATTGCGGGCCGGGATGTCGGGCATCTGAGGCCTTATGAGCGCAACGTTGGGCTGTTGTTTCAGGATTATGCGCTTTTTCCCCATATGACGGTGGGCGAAAATGTCGCTTATGGGATGCGGTATCGCGGCACGGCGCAATCGGCAATACCCTCTCGCGTAAAGCAGATGCTGTCGCTTGTGCAGTTGGTCGGCATGGAAGACAGATACCCCCGCCACATGAGCGGTGGCCAACAACAGCGTGTCGCGCTGGCGCGGGCGCTGGCAATCGATCCTCAGATTGTGCTCCTAGATGAGCCATTGTCAGCTCTTGATGCGAAGCTGCGCCTTGAATTGAGAGTTGAGCTGAAGGAGATACTTAGATCGGTGGGGGCAACGACCATCGTCGTGACCCATGATCAGGACGAAGCGCTTAGTTTGGGCGACGAAGTCGTCGTTATGGGTGGTGGCAAGATCGTGCAGCGTGGAACGCCAACACAGATTTACGAGGCGCCTGCAGATACGTTTGTTGCGGAATTCGTGGGAAGGTCGAATTGGTTCCGGGGAGCGAGTTGTGCCCAATCGAGCAACGGTACAACTTTGTTCGTTACCAAAGAAGGCATTGAGATCCGTGTAAAATCAGAGCTAGGGCGCCAGCATGACACCGCAGATCTATGTGTGAGACCGGAAAACGTGGAGCTGGTGGACTTTGCTGCGTCTGAACTTGTCAACATCAAGGACGCAAATGTCCTTTCTTCCAAGGTGCTTGACGTGGCGTCTCTTGGGGCGGACGTGCATGTAGTCGTCGAACTTCCCGGTAAAAGCCGTTTATTGGTGATTCGTAAGAATGACGGGAGGACGGCTGACCTCGTCCCGGGGCAACCGGTCTGGGCGGTCTTTCCTGCGTCGAGTGTGCTTGCATTTGAGGCCCCTAACGTCAATTGACTGGGCTAAGCTTCTGCCGATGATTCCGCGGTCGTGGATCCGTTGCTGTCTCGGAATCCAAAAATGTCCAATCCTTCTTTCGGGCCCTAAGCAAACATTCACCCCCTCGCTGGATGCGGGACAGTCTCAAGACTCTGACCTCGGCAGCGTTGCAGAAATAGGAACGCGTCGCGATACCAATGCTACAACGCGGCGGGCGAAAAGTAACCGTCCGGTGAGGCTTTCAATTACCCACAAATGCTTGATTCTATTGCAGTAGCCCTAATCGAAAAATCTTGAATCGGATGAGTCGCTTGTGATCCATTGTCAAGCACCTGAATCGCGACGACGAGGTGCCTTCATGTGTTCAAGCGGAACGACGTCTCGTTGGTCAACCGGCCCGGATGGTCGCCAGGATGATGGTGATGAAAGCGTCGTCGAACACTGGACAGAGGGCGAGATCGACAAGACAGCTTTCAAGGATGCCCGTCTTGGTCAGCGATTTGGCGAGCTGTTGAAGCAAATTGGTGACGGCATGGGCGGGAGCATACCGTTCGCGTGCCAGGACTGGGCCAACACGAAGGCGGCCTACCGCTTCTTCGCCAACGAGCGTGTGGAGGAAGCCGACATCCTCGGCGGCCACTTCGCCGCCACACGCGCGCGCTACGATGATTGTACAGGCCCAATTCTCCTCATTCAGGACACGACGGAATTCTCCTACCAACGCGCGAACACGAGCGCTATCGGCCTGACCAAGAGCGTCAACAGCGGCCGGGACAAGGATGGCCGTTGGCGCCATCACACGGTCTGCGGAATGCTGATGCATTCCAGTCTCGCCGTGACTGTCGAGGGCCTACCGCTGGGATTGGCGGCGGTGAAGTTCTGGACACGGAAAAAGTTCAAAGGCACAGCGCAGCTCAAGAAGAAGATCAACCCGACCCGCGTTCCGATCGAGAAGAAGGAGAGCGTTCGCTGGCTCGACAATCTCAGGCAATCGATCGAGCGGCTCGGACAGCCGGAGCGTTGCATTCATATCGGTGACCGTGAAAGCGACATCTACGAATTGTATTGCCTGACGCAAGAGCTTGGCGCTCACTTCCTTGTCCGCGCCTGCGTCGATCGGCTGGCGGGCGATGGCGGTCATACGATTGCAACCGAGATGGAAGAGACCAGCGTCAAAGGCCTGCATTTTATCGACGTGCGCAATGACAAGGGCGAGACGACGAAGGCCGCGCTGGAAATCAAATTCAAGCGGATCGCAGTCTTGCCTCCCATCGGGAAGCAGAAACGTTATCCAGCTCTCGACCTGACTATAATCCATGCCACCGAGCGCGGTACGCCAAAGGGCCGTAAACCGATTGAGTGGAAGCTCATCACGGACCTAGCCGTCCGCGGGCGCTCCGAGGCAATCGAGAAGATCAACTGGTACGCCATGCGGTGGAAAATCGAGGTGTTCCACAAAATCCTGAAATCGGGCTGCAAGGCGGAAGACTCAAAACTTCGGACCGCGGAGCGACTCGCCAATCTAATGGCGGTCTTCTGCATTCTCAGCTGGCGCGTCCTCTGGCTCACCATGCTCAATCGCATCGCCCCAGACGCGTCACCGAAGCTCGCATTGACGGACACCGAGATCGCATTGCTCGATCAACTCATCAGCGGCGCCGGCCATCGACGATGTCGCCCTGGAACCCTTGCATTTTACCTCACCAAGCTTGCACGACTAGGTGGCTACTTGGCGAGGGCCGGCGATCTGCCACCTGGAAATGTTGTCATCTGGCGCGGCCTCTCGAGACTCACAGATATCGAACTCGGCGCCGAAATCGCATCGGCTGGAAATGTGGGTAATTGAAAGCTCCACCGGAGGCTTACGGCGAAAACGGCGATGGGCAACAAAGACGAGCATTGCAGACACCATCATCCTGGTCGAAGGCCGTGTTGACCATCTCTGCCTCGGTGTACGCTGTGCAAAAGCCGGCGTTTTCGAACGGGTGCAAGTCCCGCCTGGCATGACCTCCAGGCGAATGATGAGACGAACTGGCTGAAGCCTTCGATTATCATCAAAGGCGTGCGGAAACCCTATCGCGAACGCTGAGCAGGCCATGTGCAGACTGACCCAACACTCTTCCGGGAAGGAAGATGTGGCTGGCAGAATGAGCGAAGTAGTACGCGCCCGGATGCTGCGCTGGCGCAACGGCGCCAGCATGGCCGAAAGGAGAGCGCATGCAGCATGATCACCTGACGCCCGCAGGGGTGGGGCGTTCTATGGATGCAGAGAGTTGCAGTATGCCAAAGCCAAAACGCGGCCGGATCTTAGTTCAAAGATGAACGCGAGATGCAGTAGTACGTTGCATTGGCGACCCCGCCCAAATTCTGGCGCAAACCGTCTCCGATCTGTCAGGTCCGTAAGTTGCAGCTGCTCGTCAATTGCCTTCGAATCTCGCGCGAACCAATGCGGTTGACTGCACACCGAGTGTTTTCAGCATCCGTGCTCATCGCAGCGGCTTCCGAACACGGTGGATTGCCGAGGCGCGATCAGATACTGCGAGTGAAGGAGCAAAAGCTTCGCGTTATGGCGATCAGACGCGGAATTTCTGCCTTCTGCTGGCTTACATTGGTCAACTTCAGAACCGGGAGCGAAGTACTGTTTATTCAAGATGAAGCGTATCGCCGGTTTGGCGGAAAGGACTGAGCATGATTTCGGAGGTGTTCATCACCTGTGCAGTCACGGGGGGCGCGGCCGCGAGGCAGCCGAATGTGCCAATAACCCCGGAGCAAATCGCCGAGGCGGCGATCGAGGCGACGCGGGCGGGGGCGGCGGTCGTACATATCCATGTACGGGATCCTAAGACGGGAAAGAGTTCGCGGGATCCGGCGCTTTTTCGCGATGTGGTACAACGGATTCGCAAGTCGGACGTAAACCCAGTCCTCAACCTAACTGCCGGCACGGGCAGTGATCTCGTGTTGGGCGGGCCGGACTCTCCTCTGCCGCCGGCGCCGCGGACGGACATGCCAGGCGCGATTGAGCGACTGGTGCATGTGGAAGAGCTCCGCCCAGAGATTTGCACTGTGGATTGCGGTTCTATGAACTTCGGACCTGGCGAATTCATCATGGCCAACACGCCGGGAATGCTGAGCGCGTTAAGTAAGCGCGTGCAAGAGCTTGGAGTACGTCCTGAGCTCGAAGTGTTCGATACGGGGCATCTGGTCCAGGTGCACGATTTGATCAAAGAGGGGGTCATCGACAATCCGCCGCTCATCCAGCTTTGCATGGGGATCCGGTACGGAGCGCCGGACGATCTCAGCACTTTGATGGCGCTGGTGCATCAACTTCCGCCGGGCGCCATCTACTCGGCCTTCTCGATCGGTCGGAAGCAGTTTCCATACGTGGCTTTAGCGCCCTCAGCCGGCGCCAACGTGCGGGTGGGATTGGAGGACAATCTGTATCTCTCTCGCGGTCGGCTGGCGACCAACGCCGAGCTCGTAGAGCGGGCGGTGCAGATTCTGGAGCGGATCGGGGTGCGGGTCATGAGCCCGGACGAGGTGCGCGAAAAGCTTGCACTCAAAGCTTATCGCTGAAGGAGACATTGCATGACTAGCGGTTCATTCAACGAACAGCCGTCCGATGCGAGCGGTTGGTCGCTGAAGAGGCGAGCAGCGCTGGTGACGGGAGCGGCGGGCGGGCTTGGGAAGGCCATCGTGACCGACCTGCGTGACCGCGGTGCGGACGTGTACGGCGTCGACATCGTTGGCGAGGACGTCTTTCGCGCCGATCTTTCCACCGCGGCTGGGAACCGGGACATGGTCGCCCATGTACTTGCAACTGCCGGACGTCTCGACATCCTTGTGCTGAATGCTGCATTCCAGATCGTCTCACCGCTTGATGAGTTTCCGGATAGCGAATGGGAGCGTCAGCGAGCCGTGATGCTGGACGGGCCATTCTTCGCGCTGAAGGCGGCGTGGTCGGCCTTGACTAAGGTGCCCGGTGGTCGTGTCATCGTTACGGCATCATCCTGCAGCTGGGGCGGCGCCCGCCAAAAGGCGGGATACTGTGCCTCGAAGCACGGCGTTCTTGGCCTGGTCCGAGTTGCCGCTTTGGAAGGCGCTGCGCATGGCCTCACAGCCAACGCCGTCTCGCCGGGTTGGATGGATACCGACATGATGCGCGGTCAGCTGGAGGCTCACGCGGCAACGCGAGGCATTAGTGTCGACGAAGTCATACAAGGGTTTCGCGCGGCACAACCGGGCAATCGCTTTGTCGACGTTCGTGAGGTTGCGGCAACCGTCGGGTTCCTCGCAAGCCCTTGCGCTTCCGCAATAAACGGCACGTGCATCCCCATCGATCTCGGTGCAAGCGCCAGAGCCTCGTGACGATCAGCGTGGATATCTGCGGCGCTCGTCCGGTAATCGCAGTGAGCATTGGACGCAGCGCTAATCTTGCGTCGAGTTCTCGCCGTTGATCGGTGCCAACATGCGTATATCCCGCCGTCGGCTGGCGACCAACGGCGGGCTCGTACAGTGGGCGGTGGAGATTCTTCAGAGGATCGGGTGCCGGTGATGAGCCCGGAAGAGTCCGCGAAATGGTCGCGCTCAAAGTTCATGATTGAGGTCAAAATTCATGTCTGTAACGAAAGATTTCGGCGCTAACAGGCTGCCGCGGGCGGTCGGCTTGTTGGGGGGCGGCATTATCGGCGGCGGATGGGCCGCGCGGTTTCTTCTCAATGGCGTGGACGTGCGGCTCTATGACCCGGCGCCTGGATCGCTTGAAGGAGTCCAGAAGATTCTGGCCAACGCGCGCCGGGCGTTCGGGCAGCTGACGATGGTCCCGCTGCCTGCCGAGGGCGCGTTGACGATGGTGCAGTCGGTGGCGGAGGCGGTGCGTGGCGTCGAGTTTGTGCAGGAGTCCGCTCCGGAACGTTTGGAGCTCAAGCAGCAACTCTTGGCGGAGGCCAGCTGGGCGGCGGCGCCGGAGATTCTGATCTGCTCGTCCACTTCAGCGCTTTTGCCGTCGTTGCTTCAGGCGGGGATGAACCACCCTGAGCGCTTCCTCGTCGCCCACCCATTCAACCCAGTCTATCTGGTGCCACTCGCTGAATTGTGCGCGGGCGAGCGCACCGCACCGGAGACGTCGACACGAGCGGCGGAAATCTATCGCTCGGTGGGGATGCACCCGGTCTTGGTCCGCAAGGAGATCGATGGTTTCATCACGAGCCGGGTGCAGGAAGCGGCGTGGCGCGAGGCGATGTGGCTGGTGCACGACGATGTGGCTACCGCACAGGAGGTGGATGACGCGGTTCGCTTCTCCTTTGGGCTGCGCCGGCCGATTATGGGGCCGCTGCAGACCTACCGGATTGCCGTCGCTGAGGCCAGCGGGCGACGCGCCATGGAACGGATGGGGCCCGAGCTGAAGAAACCTTGGACGAAGCTCACCGAGGTACCCGAGCTCACTGACTCCTATCTGGACAAGCTCGGCGCGCAGCTAGACGCGCAGATGGAGACCGAGAACCTCACCTTTTCCGAGCTCGAGCAAAAGCGCGACGACTGTCTTGTGGCAGTGCTGCGGGGGTTGGGGTCACAAAAGCATGGCGCGGGCGAGGCGCTCGCCCGCTGGGAGCGCGCGCTGCGCAGCCGCCTTGCTCAGCCTACCAAGGCTTCTGCGCCGTTGCGAATGCCGGTCCTGGAGATCCCATCCAGCTGGCTCGACTACAATGGCCACGTCACAGAAAGATGCTATCAGCAGCTCTGCGGTGACGCCACAGAGAACGTCCTCAACTATATCGGTATCGACAGCGACTATCGGGCAAACAGCGGCAGCTACTTCTCGGTTGAAACGCACCTATCTCATCTCCGCGAATTGCACGCGAGGGATCGCGTCCAGGTGATCACGCAGGTTCTCCACGTCGACGACAAGCGACTTCATCTATTCCATGCGATCATGCGCGAAGGCGATGACGGCCCGGCGGCGACGAGCGAACAGATGCTGATACACGTCAGCGCGGGGAGTGGACGCAGTGGGCCTGTCCACGGACAAGTGCGAGAGCGCCTTCTCGAGCTGGCGCGGCTGCATGCTCCGTTGCCCCGTCCGGAGCGCGCCGGCGCAAGCATCCGGACGCGCTGAGCGCGTACGTCACACCCGCCGGCCGCGCCCCTAGTCCACCTGCCGCAAAGGCTTTTGGTGCGCTCCCCAGGTCAATGGTGAATACCTCGCCCGCATAGGGAGAATGGCCCTGATCTCTGCTCGCCGCGCCCGACCGCGAGCAGCCGATGTTTTACTTCGACGAGGACCGGTGCAGCGCATCGGTGAGGCGCATCGGCCCTTGCGGTCGAGCCTGGCCGGCTTGAACGTCACGACTATGGCTGACGTCGGATTGACGCGGTCAATCCGTTCGTCCCCTTCAACGTGCATCGCCCCTGGCAAGGTTAAAGTCACCTGGCGGCGAGCGGCAAATCGATGCCCAATGCATGCGAGATCTCGTCCATTCGAAGACCAGGCTGTCCGGCGTAGTCTGTCGACTCGTCCGCTCGGGCCGCACCAACTAGCCCTCAGCAGAAGCCTGAATTGGAATCGCGAAGCCTGATTTTACCCGATCCATTATCACCATCGTCTTGAATCCCTCAATATCAGGATTCTCGTAACAAAATCGTCGGGTGAACTGCTCAAAATCGTCAATGTTACGCGCGGTAAGGTAAAGTACAAACTCCGCTTCGCCGGTGACATAGAATCCATTCACTACTTCAACTGACGATTTGATCGCCTGCTTGAGCCGATCGATGATGTCCAAATGCTCCCGCTCCAGACTCACTAGGACCAGCATTTGAATAGGTCTCCCAACCGCCTTCGGCGAAACGATTGAGACATCGGCCTCGATGATGCCTTCCGAACGGAGTCTCTTCAGTCGTCGCTGACACGCCGTGGCCGACAACCCGACTAGTTCGCCCATTTCCTCGGAAGTTGTACGATTGTTCCTTTGTACAATCTCCAAAAGTCGGGCATCTATTAGGTCGTATTGCATAGTCGTCTCCAGCCTGAGGTGAATTTAGCCGCGAAATGGCTGCTTGGTGCAGAACAAGGCGAGAGGCAGGAACTTGGATTTGAGTATCTCGAAATGCATGAGTAATTTCAACCGTGACAGGGAAGAACTTTACGAGCAGAAACGTTCAGATTTGGTCCGTCTTGCTGCAAAAGACCGCAAAGCTTGTGTAGCGATGTTTGCTGCCGACACGTTGCTGAAGGCACGCGATATTCGTTACTGGTCGTAGAAGGGAGCATTATTTGGGTGCTTGATACGAGACCATAAACCCATCCGACGAGACCAGCATCTCTATCTGCAACGAAGGAAGTGCGTCTCCGCCGCAGCCTCACCACCCGAGCCCACCGACTGCCTCCCTGCTTTTCCGCAGTCCATGGCTGAGCGCAAATTGTGCGGCAGCGGAACGCTTTACGCATATCTTCAGCGTCAGGGCCCCGAACTAAGCTTTGAAAGAATCCTTTGGATCTGAAAAACTCCCGTGAATGTCAGCTCGCGTCTGAATCGGTTACGGCAAGCAATAAGATTACAGTTGGCCTTATAGAACCAAGATTTCGGTGTTCGCTCCCGATGTTTCGGCGAAGAGAGCACGATGGCTATAGATGCCCGAGTTAACCGCGGGAGGCGGAACAAAGTGAACCTTGATAGCGCACAGCAACTTGCGTCGATCGCTTTTTCTGACAGTTATGCGGAAGCTAGGCAGAAATTTCTGACGGCGGTGCCGAGCTCGAAGCAATACCGGTGCAGTACAGCCGGACCATCTGGTGAGGCTCTCTTCACGGATGTGGCTTATTTCGGTCGGCCTGATGCAAAGAGGCTTCTAGTTTTGGTTTCCGGAACGCACGGTCCAGAAGGTTACTGTGGGTCGGCAGCACAACTTGCATTCTTGCGAGCAAAATTTCATGAGGAGCTTCCGCCATCCACGGCAGTGCTCTGCGTGCATGCGCTGAACTGCTACGGTTTCGCGTGGGATCGGCGAGCGACTGCGGAGGGGTGCGACCTCAATCGAAATTTTGTCGATTTCTCTAAACCACTGCCCGCTAATCCTGGATATGAGGAGCTGGCCGAGCATTTTGTGCCCGCGGACATTACGCCAGATGGAATTCGGCATGCTGAAGCTGCGCTTGCGGCGTATCGTTCGGCGCACGGCGAATTGAAAGTTCGGGTGGCGAGGTCTTCCGGACAGTATACCAGACCGGGAGGGCTGTTCTACGGGGGGGGCGAGCCTACCGAAGCTAGGCGAACTCTCGAGCGAGTAGCGACCGAGTTTGGCGTCGCGGATCGAGATAAAGTGATCATTATCGATTATCATACCGGATTAGGCCGTTACGGCTATGGCGAGCTCCAATGCGAGCAGCCATCGGGATTATCGGGTTACGAGCGGGCAGTCAGCGTCTTTGGTCCGACAGTCACATCACCGGATCTGGGCACCTCGACTTCCGTCGTCATCTCCGGCTCGCAAGATGAGTTTTGGCAGCGTGCTCTGGGTGATCGGCACATCTATGTCGCCCTCGAGTTCGGAACCTACGAATCAAAGCCGGAGCTGCTGCGTAAGGACCACTGGTTGTTCATGCATCGAGCAGGGGAGGCCGATTCTAAACTAGGCCGTGAAATTCGGCGCGCCACCAAGCTGCACTATTATCCGCAGGGGGCGGATTGGAAGGAAATGGTCGTTTGGAGATCCCACCAAGTCCACCGGCAGGCGATCGAGGCGCTTACTTCAAAGGCGGGCCAGCCCTGGTAACCGTGATTCTCGACTCGGATACACTCATTGGGAAAGGCCAAGTTCTCCACCAGCAGTGCGGTGCGTTAGATCACCGCAGAGCACATTGAGGCGCAGTCGTAGATGAATATTGTGGGACGACCAAACGGCGCTGGGATTGCGTTCAATCAGCGAAATGGAGTGAATGCCCGCCCCTTGGATGGCATTCTCGTCGTTTCGCTCGAGCATGCGATCGCGGCGCCGTTTTGCACTCGACAACTCGCTGATCTCGGCGCGCGCGTGATCAAAGTCGAGCGTCCGGGCAGCGGCGATTTCGCCAGAGCGTACGACTCCCGGGTGAAGGGCCAGTCGTCCCATTTCGTCTGGACAAATCGCAGCAAGGAAAGTCTCGCACTTGACCTAAAAGACCTGACGCAGCTCGATGCGCTCAAGAAGATTGTCGCGAAAGCGGATGTGCTCGTGCAAAACTTGGCGCCAGGAGCCGCTTCACGCATGGGATTGTCGTTCGACGCGCTGCACGCCAACTGCCCAAAGTTGATCGTGTGCGACATCTCCGGTTACGGCAACGATGGTCCATATCGTGACAAGAAGGCATATGATCTCTTGATTCAAGCGGAAGCGGGGCTGCTTTCAGTTACTGGCACGTCCGAGACACCCTGCAAGGCCGGCAACTCGATGGCCGACATTGCGGCGGGAATGTACGCATACAGCTCGATCCTCGCCGCGCTCTTGAAACGCCATCGCACGGGCGAGGGCGGCCATATTGACATATCGATGCTGGAATCGCTTGCAGAGTGGATGAACTATCCAATGTACTACGCGTATGATGATGCGTCGCCGCCGCCGCGGACTGGAGCATCGCACGCAACGATTTTCCCCTATGGTCCGTTTGCGACCAAGGACGGGGCCGTAATCCTTGGAATCCAGAACGAACGTGAATGGGCTTTGTTCTGCGACAAGGTGTTGGCTAACGCGGCTCTGTCGAACGATTCGCGCTTTAATGCAAACACCAAACGCAATGAAAACCGCGCGGCGCTGAACGCGCTCATCATAGACGTGTTCCGGTCGCTCTCAACTGAAGCAGTCGAAGGCAGATTAGACGAAGCCCTGATCGCCAACGGCCGCATGAACGACATGGCCGGTCTGTGGTCGCATCCGCAGCTGGGTGCGCGTGCTCGCTGGCGCAGCATCGCGTCCCCCGCAGGCCATATTCCCGCGCTGCTTCCGCCTGGCCGCCATAGCAGCTTTGACTACCGCATGGACCCCATCCCTGCTCCGGGCGAACATACGCGCGCCATTCTATGCGAGTTCGGCATCGATGAGATGGCATGAAGTGCGAGACGGCTCGCGAGTAGCTCCGTCTTCGCTCCAACTGCTTGGCCTAGACGCGCAGACCTTGTCAACATAAGACGGCTCGACCGCGACGCTCATGACCCTTAGCATGTCGGGTGATCGCAGAGAGCGTCGATTGGTTCGGGGCCGCTCGATCGATGGCTAGGGTGGCGGATGAAGCGCTTCACTAGCGACAGTAGGGACGCTGAATGCGTTTCGCCAAGGCCGGCCGCACATCATCGTGGTTTTGCAAAGAACGCAGCATTCCGACGGATCAATCGCTTCGAAAGCGGATTTTCGTCAGATCATCGCCGATAGCATGTCGGCATCGGGTTGTTTTCAAGGAGCACCATCTGCGCTGAACGAAGCCCAGACGTCAGGCGGTGGCTCCAGGAGCGGCCGGGAATGTGCGAACGCGAGCATCTCTTCTCATACGAGGCGATTACCCGCTAGTTGCGCCTGCTCCTGTCGTCTCCGACTGCCGCGGTCAGGAGCGTCCAGGTAAAGGCGCCGCACTTGGCTGCGGACATGGAGCAGCTCTTCAAGCGCTTCAGCAAAGCGGACAAAGGGATCCTGGTATGGACATCAAAAAAGTCTCGGAAATGGATCGCAGGTCGGTGCTCCATCCGTTCACTCAACTTTATGATCACGCGACCGGAAAAAGCGGCGAAGTCACCATCGTTGACGGGGCAAACGGAATCCGCATTCGCGATGCCAACGGTCGGGAATATATCGATGCGTTGGCGGGGCTGTACTGTGTCAATATCGGCTACGGTCGCACCGAAGTCGCAGAGGCGATTGCCCGTCAAGCCCACAAGCTCGCCTATTACCACACCTACGCAGGCCACACGACAGACGAGCTGGCGAAACTTTCGGACAGACTCATTAAGATCGCCCCTGGCGGGATGAGCAAGGTCTTCTACGGACTTTCCGGATCCGATGCAAACGAAACCCAGGTAAAGCTTGTTTGGTACTATAACAACCTGCGCGGTCAGCCGAAGAAGAAAAAGATCGTTGCCCGTGAGCGAGGGTATCATGGTTCGACGATCGTATCGGGCTCGATGACGGGCATGAGCTTCTACCATGACAATATGGATTTACCCGTTTCCGGCATACTCCGAACCGGTGCACCGACTTACTACTGGGGTGCGCATCCGGGAGAGACCGAACTGCAGTTCTCCGAACGTCGAGCGAAGGAACTCGAAGAGTTGATCGTTCGGGAACGTCCTGAAACAGTCGGCGCCTTCATTGCTGAGCCTGTTCTCGGATCGGGTGGCCTTACTCCTCCCCCGGAAGGCTACTGGGCTGCTATTCAGGCTGTGCTCACGAAGTACGATGTGTTGCTTATTGCGGACGAAGTGGTGACGGGGTTTGGCCGTACCGGTGAGATGTTCGGGTCCCACAAATATAATATCAGCCCGGATCTAATTACGGTCGCAAAGGGGCTGACATCGGCATATGCGCCTCTATCAGCATGCATCGTTGGGCAGAGGGTCTTTGAAGTATTGGAAGCAGGAGCGCAGAAGGTCGGCGTCTTCTCGCATGGCTACACGTATTCGGGTCACCCCATTGGTGTTGCTGCGGCAAATGCCGCCCTGGACATTCTCGAGCGCGAGGACTTGATCGGGAATGCCGCGCGCGTTGGCGCTTACTTTCAGAAGAGATTGTTTGAGGCGTTGGGGCAGTCTTCCATCGTTGGCCAGATTCGCGGCGTAGGACTGATGGCAGCGGTCGAGTTTGTCGCCGATCCAGAGAAGAAGGAGCGCTTTGATCCTGGCATGAAGGTAGCCGCTCGCGTGTCCAATGCTGCCCGGGAACGTGGCCTGATTGCGCGCGCACTGCCGCACGGCGACATCATTGGCTTTACGCCGCCGCTCACCATGACCAACGCCGAGGCCGATGAGATCGTAGGAATCGCTCGAGAAGCTGTTTCACAGATCACGAAGGAGCTGGGCTAGACTAAGACAATTTTCGGATGCCCGATCTCGTCCGAGAAAAATGAAAGCGGTTGCTCCTCAGCGCGATGGCGCCTGAGGAGCATCTTATCGCGGACTGAGTAAGAGAGCACTGCGGACTCATAGTCTCCAGGCCGTTCGAAGAACGATCTCAGCCAGACCTACAGCTGAAACCCGCAGCTCGCTGTAACTGGGCGAGCCTACTTGAGCTGCTCGCACGGTTGGAGCGCGCTCCGATTAAAACATAAGTTCCCCAAGGTCATGACAGCCCTTCACCAGCATGCGATAGACTCCATTGGTACAGTGAACCCTGCCTTAGCCCGATGCAGAACGACCATCGTTTCAAAGCGCTTGATATCTGACCCCTCGTGTACGAGACGCCGCGTAAAGTACTCGTAATCCTCCATATCGCTCGCCGTAACGAGCAGAACGAAATCGGCCTGCCCAGTAACGTAGAATCCGCTCATCACCTCCGGCATCTTAGAGATTGTTCGTTTGAAGCGATCGATGATGTCGGCTCGGTCGCGCTCAAAGGAGATGAGAACAAAAGCGGTCACATTTCTCCCAACCGCTTTTGGAGAAATGATCGAAACGTCCGATTCTATTATGCCATCCGATCGTAGGCGCTTCAGACGACGCTGGACGCCGGATGCAGACAAGCCGACCTTCGCGCCAAGGTCTTCACTGCTTAGGCGATTATTGCGTTGCACCAGATCAAGAAGACGAGCGTCAATTCTGTCGAGCTCCATGGCGCTGCGCTCGGCAGAATGCGCTTGCCTGGAGCATGTATATGCCGTGATTCCGTTAAGTTGACTTGTCATTTCGAATTCTCCTCCCTCCTGTTATTACGAAACATCGGCCGTAACCGATAGGTGCGCGCACTTTCCGCGAAAACGCGCGCCCATAGCTTTAGCGAAGCGCCTCTGCGAGACGCACCGCCCGGTTCATCTCGTTGCATACGATGCTAAAGCCTTCGTCGAAACCCATGCCCGGCTTAGCGAGCATCTGCGTGACACCTGTCGCAACGCCGATGTTAGCCGTGGTTCGCGCCGACAGATCAGTCTCTGCGCAGGTACCACCAAGG
>NZ_JAQOSR010000139.1:0-25447 GCF_046718885.1 Bradyrhizobium sp. UFLA01-814
GCCTTCACCTCCGAGGAATGTGCCAACTACCTCAAAAATTCAGGCTATCGAACTTAATGCCATCACGCTTTAGCATCGAACCCGGAACCTCGAGATTCCGGGTTCGTCGCTATCGCGCCGCCCCGGAATGACGAACAGTTAGCCCTTCACTTCCGCCAGCCGCGCCTTCCTGACGTCGGTCGCCTCCCACACCATCCGCTTGCCGCGCTCGCGGCCGAGCAGTTCGATCGGATCGTGATTGTCGATGTGGCCGAACTGGCCCTTGTAGACGCTGTAGCCGCACAATTCCTGCAAACGGCGCGGAAAGCGGGCCGCGGTCTCGCGCGGAATGCCGAGTTGCAGGTTCTCCTGCTGCCGCATCCAGCCCCAGCAATAGGCGCAGGAGAAGGCAAAGCGCCTGGCGTCGCTGGTGTTGGCGCCGCCGCCATGCCACAGCGCGCTGTCGAACAGCATCACGCTGCCGGCCGGCATGGTCGCGGTGACCGCGTCGTACTCCTTGCCGTATTCCGGCGACGAATCGAATTTGTGGCTGCGCGGGATGATCCGCGTCGCGCCATTGTCGTCGCGGAAATCGGACAGCGCCCAGATCGCATTGATCGTGATCGGAATGTGCGGCCGCGGCAACGGGATCAATTGGGTGTCTTCGTGAATCGGCTGCGCCTCCTGGCCGGGGCCGAGCACCAGCGAGCAGAACGACGAGAGCAGGCATTCCCTGTCCAGCACGCGTTCGACCACCGGCAGCACGTTGTCATGCAGCGGCACCTCCCAGAACAGATCGTCATAGGTCAGGAGGTTGTTGATGCGCAGCGTCTTGAAGCCTTCGAACGACGTCCTGGCAGGTGCAAGATTGTGCTCGCTCTCGATTCTCAGCACCGCCGCCTTCAACCCCTCGACCAAATCGGGCGAGGCGGCGCGCTCGATCACGGTGTATCCGTCGTCGCGGATCCGCGCGGCGTGCGATTGGATGTCGGCGTCCGTCAGCATGGCGATCTCCCCGTTGGCGCTGTGTCGCGCCTTGCGGAAAGCATAGCGGAACGACTCTAGTCCGTCACCCTGAGGAGCGCGGAACGCGCGTCTCGAAGGGTCGACAGCCCGACTGTGGCCGCGCATCCTTCGAGACGCGCCTGCGGCGCTCCTCAGGATGACGGAGCCAAGAGCTGTTAGCGTGAACTAGCGCGACTTCCAGAACTCCACGACGCGCTGCGCCGTTGACGGCATCAGGCGCACGAAATTCACCCGCGCACCTTCGATATCGGCAGGAGACGGCACGCGGTTCGGCCCGAGCCGCATCAGGATCAGGGCGCGCACGGTCGGCCATTCGAAGCCGATCGTCTTGCTGGCGATCAGGATCGGATCGTAACGGTCGCCGGAGATCAGGCGATCGAGCGTGACGATCTTCACGCCGGCCATCGCGGCGAGCGCCGCCACGCATTCCTCATATTTGAAGGCCTTTGCGAAGCCGGCCACCGCGGCCTCGTTCAATTCGCCGGCGCGATGCAGCGCCAGGATGGCGCGCTGCGCAGCCGTGAAATCGCGGCCCTCGACCTGAACGATCACGCCCTCGATCTCGTTCATCGCCAGCTTGATCTCGGCCTGGCGCTCCGGCTTGGCGACCGCATGCAGACGGCGGCGGATCACGTCGATCGAGCCGGCGAGCAGGCCCTTCAGATGCTCGGGCGGAAGATCATCGCGGCGGCCGATCCGCAGCGTCAGCACGCCGTCCTGGCCGGCGCGCCGCACCAGCGTCGCGAAGGACGCATCCGAGAACGCGGCGCCCGCATTGCCGGCCGCGCATCGGATCACATCGCGATCGCCGCGGCGGACGAGGACGTCGGTCAGCGCGGTCGAGAGCTTCGATCGCTCGGCCATCGCGAGCAGATGGCCCTGGCCCTTGGCATTGGCGATCTCGACCAACACCTTTTCGTCAATCACCGGCGATCGGCGCAGCAGCGGCCCCGCGATCGCGACCTCGTCGTCGCGCGCGAGCTGCCCGACCAGATGCCGCGGCGCGTTGCCGAGGGGCGCGAGCCGTTCGGCGAAATCGACCCGCGCAGCAAGCTCGGCATGCGGCACCAGGCTGGTCAGCACGCCGTCGAACAGGTCGATATGATCGGGGCGGAAGCTCGCGGCGCCCTGCAGGAACAGCTCGCCGAGCCGCCGCGCGGCCTCGGCGCGGCGCTTGGGGTCGCCGCGGCGAACGATGTCGTCGAGTTCCGGAATCAGCGCAGGGGCTGTCGTCATGAGCCTTGTCCAACCGGCGACTTCTGCCGATTTTCGGCAATCTATGGTCCCGTTCGTAAACGGAGGGTTAGATCAAACCGGCATCCGGGGAGCCGTAAAATCGCCTCCCGCCGGACCCGGGGGCCTTGCCGGCCCCCGGCAAAAGAGCTATATCCAGCGCAACTTATGGTATCTCATACGATCGCGTAGGAGAGTGGGCCCCCCAGGACCCGCTCTTTTTTATTACCTGACGGGACCCAACGAGGCCGGGTCCGGTTTGGGTAGCGTTAGCGGCCCCTTAAGGCCATCTGAACAACACAACAGACCTCAGCAGCCTTTAGATCTTAGACAGCCTTTGACACTGGATATGACCGAACCGACCGCCACGTCCGTGGACACCGAACTGCTCGCCGAGCCGCGTCTCGTCGTCGAGCCCGGGGTCGCGGCGCGCGTCGCCGCGGTCGCGGTCCCGGTGCTGCAGGGCATGGGCTATCGCCTGGTGCGCATCAAGGTCTCGGGCGATGCCGGCTGCACCGTGCAGATCATGGCGGAGCGGCCCGACGGCTCGATGCAGCTGGAGGATTGCGAGGCGATCTCGCGCGCGCTGTCTCCGGTGCTCGATGTCGCCGACCCGATCGAGCGCGCCTACCGGCTGGAAATCTCCTCGCCTGGCATCGACCGCCCGCTGGTGCGCCGCTCCGACTTCGAGCGCTATACCGGGCATCTCGTGAAGATCGAGATGGCGGTGGCGCATCAGGGTCGCAAGCGGTTCCGCGGCGTGCTTGCCGGCGTCGAGGGCGATGCGGTGCGCATCAGGCGTGACGATCCGCGTCCCGACGAGGACGCCGAGGTTCTGCTGGTGATGGAGGACATCTCGGACGCGCGGCTGGTCCTGACTGACGAGCTGATCGAGGAATCGATGCGCCGCGGCAAGGCCGCCGAGCGTGAGCTGCGCCGCGAGCTCGGCCTCGCGCCGCCGCAACCGGCCCACGCCAAGAAGAGCGATCCGGCGAAGAGCCAGAAGCCGAAACCCAAGCCTGGTGACAAGCCTGCTCACATGCCCGGCAAGAAGCCGGCCCCGACCAACACCAAAAAGCACCGCCTGGCGGCCGAGCGCGCGCGCCGTGGCGAGATCGATCCATCCGAAGGAGACTAAGCCATGGCAGTCAGCGCCAACAAACTCGAACTGCTGCAGATCGCAGACGCAGTTGCGCGCGAAAAGTCGATCGACCGCTCCATCGTGATCGCGGCGATGGAAGACGCCATCGCCAAGGCCGCGCGTGCCCGCTACGGCAGCGAGACCGACGTCCATGCCGAGATCGATGCCAAGAAGGGCGAGCTGCGGCTGACCCGCCACATGCTGGTGGTCGACGTCGTCGAGAACTCGTCGAACCAGATTTCGCTGCACGACGCGCAGCGCGCCAATCCGGGCGCCCAGGTCGGCGACACCATCGCCGACACGCTGCCGCCGCTGGAATATGGCCGCATCGCCGCGCAGTCGGCCAAGCAGGTGATCGTGCAGAAGGTGCGCGAGGCCGAGCGCGACCGGCAGTACCAGGAATTCAAGGACCGCATCGGCGACATCGTCAACGGCATCGTCAAGCGCGTCGAATATGGCAGCGTGATCGTCGACCTCGGCCGCGGCGAAGCGATCGTGCGCCGCGACGAGATGCTGCCGCGCGAAGTGTTCCGCAACGGCGACCGCGTCCGCGCCTATATCTTCGACGTCCGCCGCGAGACCCGCGGTCCGCAGATCTTCCTGTCGCGCACCCATCCGCAGTTCATGGCGAAGCTGTTCGCGCAGGAAGTGCCGGAGATCTACGACGGCATCGTCGAGATCAAGGCGGTCGCCCGCGATCCGGGCTCGCGCGCCAAGATCGGCGTGATCTCGCGCGATTCCTCGGTCGACCCGGTCGGCGCCTGCGTCGGCATGCGCGGCTCGCGCGTGCAGGCCGTGGTGAATGAGCTGCAGGGCGAGAAGATCGACATCATCCCGTGGTCGCCCGACATCGCGACCTTCGTCGTCAACGCGCTGGCGCCGGCCGAAGTCGCCAAGGTCGTGATCGACGAGGACCGCGAGCGCATCGAGGTCGTGGTTCCCGACACCAACAACCAGCTGTCGCTGGCGATCGGCCGCCGCGGCCAGAACGTCCGCCTCGCCTCGCAGCTGACCGGCTGGGACATCGACATCCTGACCGAGCAGGAAGAGTCGGAGCGCCGCCAGGCCGACTTCGAGAACTCGACCCGCGTGTTCATGGAAGCGCTCAATGTCGACGAGGTGGTCGGCCAGCTGCTCGCCTCCGAAGGCTTCACCTCGGTCGAGGAACTCGCGCTGGTCGACGTCAAGGAACTCGCCGGCATCGAGGGTTTCGACGAGGAGACCGCCAACGAGCTGCAGACCCGCGCCCGCGAGTATCTGGAACAGCTCGAGGCGGAACTGGAAGCCAAGCGCAAGGAACTCGGCGTCGAGGACGCCATGAAGGACGTGCCCGGCATCACCGGCAAGATGCTGGTCAAGCTCGGCGAGAACGAGGTCAAGACGGTCGAGGATCTCGCCGGCTGCGCCACCGACGATCTGGTCGGCTGGACGGAGCGCAAGGAAGGCGGCGAGCCGACCAAGCATGCCGGGTTCCTCGACGGCATCGAGATTTCGCGCGACGAGGCCGAGGCCATGATCATGCAGGCCCGTCTGAAGGCCGGCTGGATCACCGAGGCCGACCTCGCCAAGCCTGCCGAGGAGGCCGAGGCCGCCGAAGCAGAAACGACGGCTTCGTAAGGAGATGCCCGACGGATGCTGGCTCAGGCTGACCCCGATCTCGACGATGGACCGCGGACGCAGAAGTCCGCGACCACGCGGATGTGCGCGGTCAGCCGCGAGGTGCGTCCGATCGACGAGCTGATCCGGTTCGTCATTGCGCCCACGGGCGAGGTGATCCCGGATCTCAAGCGCAAGCTGCCCGGCCGCGGATTATGGGTTTCCGCATCGCGGCGCAGCGTTGCGGAAGCGGTCCGCCGTCACCAATTTAGCAAGGGATTCAAGCGCGACGTCCGCGTCGCGCCGACCCTCCCCACCGACACCGACACCCTCCTGGTGCGCAGCGTCACCGAGGCCCTGGCAATGGCCGCCAAGGCCGGTCAGGTCGTTTCGGGCTTCGGCAAGGTCGAGGACGCACTCAACCGGAACGAAACTGCAGCCCTGATCCACGCTTCCGACGGCGCAGCGGACGGAATCCGCAAATTGGACGCGATCGTCAGGCAAAGGGGCGAAAAACGTGGTGAATCGCCGGTAATCCCCGTCGTCAATGTTTTGACGTCGGAAGAATTGGATTTGGCACTTGGGCGGTCAAATGTGATACATGCTGCGCTGCTCGCGGGCCCAGCGAGCAAGACGTTCCTGTCGCGCTGCCAGATGCTGGTCCGATACCGGATGGCCGACGACGACAAGACCGCCGAAGCGGCCAGAAATTCCAGAGCGTGATCCGGGAAGGCGGACGCCGTCTTTCCGACCGGTCATGCTCAGCAAACGACGACACGTTGAAGGATTTGTGCGGCAAACGCACAGCGAAACGAGATTAGGACTGCTGAATGGTTGATACCAAGACCCCTGGCGACAAGACTTTGAGTGTCCCGAGCAAGACGTTGTCGCTGAAGCCGCGCGTCGAGACGGGCACCGTGCGCCAGAGCTTCAGCCACGGCCGGACCAAGCAGGTCGTGGTCGAGAAGCGCGGCAAGCGCCGCGTCGGTGGCGATGGCCCCGGCGAGGCGCATGCGCCGGAACCCGTGGTTGCAAAGCCGGCGGCGCCCGCCGCCAAGCCGCCGCTCGGCCGCCCCTCGGGCCCGCCTCCGGGCCAGCAACAGCGTAACACCCGCTCCGGCGTGGTGCTGCCGACGCTGACCGAGGATGAGCGTTCCGCGCGTGCCAGTGCGCTGGCCGACGCCCGTCAGCGCGATATCGAGGAACGCCGCCAGGCCGAAGAGGAAGCCAAGCGCCGCGCCGTCCGCGAGGCTGCCGAGAAGGCAGAGCGCGAGGCCGCCGAGGCCCGCCGCAAGGCGGAAGAGGAACGCCATCGCCACGAGGAAGAGGCCAAGCGCAAGGCCGAGGTCGAGGCCAAGCGCCGTTTTGGCGAAGGCGAGGCCAAGCCCGGTGCGGCGCCTGTCGCTGCTCCCGCCAAGCCTGCCGGAGCCGCACCTGCGTCTGCTCCGGCCGCCCGTGCGCCCGGCGGAGCCCGCCCGACAACGACCACGACGCCTGCTGCGCGCACGCCGGCTGCCCCGGGGCGGCCGCCGGCCGTTGCCGCCGAGGCGGACGAGGACGAAGGTCCGCGCCTGGTGCGCCGCCCCGGCGGCGCCGTGCGTCCCGTCGCGGCCCCGAAGACCACTCACAAGCCCGGTCCGCAGAAGCAGCGCGGACGCCTGACCGTCGTCACCGCGCTCAACGCCGATGACGTGCGCGAGCGCTCGATCGCCTCGTTCCGCCGCCGTACCCAGCGCCTGAAGGGTCACGCCGCAAACGAGCAGAAGGAAAAGCTGATCCGCGAAGTCGTCATTCCGGAAGCGATCGCGATCCAGGAACTCGCGAACCGGATGTCGGAGCGCGCGGTCGACGTCATCCGCATGCTGATGAAGCAGGGCGCGATGCACAAGATCACCGACGTGATCGATGCCGACACCGCACAGCTGATCGCCGAAGAACTCGGCCACACCGTCAAGCGCGTCGCCGCGTCCGACGTGGAAGAAGGCCTGTTCGACGTCGTCGACGATTCCACCGACACCGAGCCGCGTTCGCCCGTGGTCACCGTCATGGGCCATGTCGACCACGGCAAGACCTCGCTGCTCGACGCGCTGCGCCATGCCAACGTGGTGTCGGGCGAAGCCGGCGGCATCACCCAGCATATCGGCGCCTATCAGGTGCTGTCGCCCGAGAGCGGCACCAAGATCACCTTCATCGACACGCCCGGCCACGCCGCGTTCACCGCGATGCGCGCCCGCGGCGCCAAGGTCACCGACATCGTCGTGCTGGTGGTCGCGGCCGACGACGGCGTGATGCCGCAGACGATCGAAGCGATCAACCACGCCAAGGCGGCCAAGGTGCCGATGATCGTGGCGATCAACAAGATCGATAAGCCCGACGCGCGCCCCGAGCGCGTGCGCACCGAATTGCTCCAGCACGAGGTGCAGGTCGAATCGCTCGGCGGCGACGTCGTCGACGTCGAGGTCTCGGCCAAGAACAAGACCAATCTCGACCGGCTGCTCGAGATGATCGCGCTGCAGGCCGAAATCCTCGACCTGAAGACCAATTCGCAGCGTCCGGCGGAAGGCACCGTGATCGAAGCCAAGCTCGATCGCGGCCGTGGTCCAGTCGCGACCGTGCTGGTGCAGCGCGGCACGCTGCGCATCGGCGACATCATCGTGGCCGGCGCCGAAATGGGCCGTGTCCGCGCCTTGATCTCCGACCAGGGCGAGAATCTCGAAGAGGCCGGTCCGTCCGTGCCGGTCGAGGTGCTCGGCTTCAACGGTCCGCCGGAAGCCGGCGACCGTCTCGCCGTTGTCGAGAACGAAGCCCGCGCCCGCCAGGTCACGAGCTACCGCGCGCACCAGAAGCGCGAGAACGCGGCTGCCTCGATTTCCGGCATGCGCGGCTCGCTCGAGCAGATGATGTCGCAGCTGAAGACCGCGGGCCGCAAGGAGTTCCCGCTGATCGTCAAGGCCGACGTGCAGGGCTCACTGGAAGCGATCCTGGGCTCGCTCGAGAAGCTCGGCACCGACGAGGTCGCCGCCCGCATCCTGCATGCTGGCGTCGGCGGCATCTCGGAATCCGACGTCACGCTCGCGGAAGGCTTCAACGCCGCGATCATCGGCTTCTCGGTCCGAGCCAACAAGGAAGCGGCGGCCGCGGCCAAGCGCAACGGCATCGAGATCCGCTACTACAACATCATCTACGACCTCGTGGATGACATCAAAAAGGCGATGTCCGGCCTGCTCGCGCCCACGCTGCGCGAAACCATGCTGGGCAACGCGCAGATCCTGGAAGTGTTCAACATTTCCAAGGTCGGCAAGGTCGCGGGTTGCCGCGTCACCGACGGCACCGTGGAACGCGGCGCCAATGTTCGCCTGATCCGCGACAACGTGGTGGTGCACGAAGGCAAGCTGTCGACGCTGAAGCGCTTCAAGGATGAAGTGAAGGAAGTGGTCGCCGGCCAGGAGTGTGGCATGGCGTTCGAGAACTACGGCGACATGCGCGTCGGCGACGTGATCGAGTGTTACCGCATCGAGACGATCCAGCGCTCTCTGTAAGTCCAAATCTTACGAAGCGTTGGGTCCATTTAACTGAAAATGCGACTGCGTGGCCGGACTTTGGTCCGGCCACCAGCGCATTGTCTGATTGAAAGCAAAGCTAGACATTGATGCCCGCGGCCAAGGCCTGCGGGCGTGACGGTTTTGGAAGAAGGTCATGCCCCGTCAAAAGAAGAGTTCCAGCCCCGGCGGATCGCAACGTCAGCTGCGCGTCGGCGAAACGGTTCGCCATGCAGTTGCCGAGATTCTGTCACAGGGTGAGGTCCACGATCCCGATCTGGAAGGCCACATCATCACCGTTCCCGAGGTGCGTATGTCGCCGGACCTGAAGCTCGCGACGATCTATGTGATGCCGCTCGGCGGCCGCGACACCGACACGGTGATATCAGCGCTCGAGCGCAACAAGAAGTTCCTTCGCGGCGAGATCGCGCATCGCGTCAACCTGAAATTTGCACCCGACATTCGCTTCCGCGTCGACGAGCGGTTCGACGAGGCGGAGCGCATCGAGAAACTACTGCGGACACCTGCGGTGCAGCGAGACCTTGCACCCGATTCGGACGACGAGTGATGACTGTGATGACGACCAACGGCGTTATCGACGCGAAGGATGCCGACGCGCGCGACGCTGAGCGGGATGCTTTTGCCGGCCAGCGCAGCGACGATGCGCGCCGCACCAACAACGACCCGCGCCAGAAGCAGGGCAGGCAGAACCAGCAGCCGCGCCGCGACAAGCGCGACGTCCATGGCTGGGTGGTGCTCGACAAGCCGATCGGCATGACCTCGACGCAGGCGGTCGCGGTGCTCAAGCGCCTGTTCCAGGCCAAGCGCGCCGGCCATGCCGGCACGCTCGATCCGCTCGCCTCCGGCGGCTTGCCGATCGCGCTGGGCGAGGCCACCAAGACGGTGCCGTTCGTGATGGACGGCCGCAAGCGCTACCGCTTCACGGTGTGCTGGGGCGAGGAACGCGACACCGACGACACCGAGGGGCGGCCGGTCAGGACCAGCGAGAGCCGGCCGACCGCGGATTCGATCCGGGAACTTTTGCCGCGCTTCACCGGGGTGATCGAGCAGATCCCGCCGCAATATTCGGCGATCAAGGTGCAGGGCGAGCGCGCCTATGACCTGGCGCGCGACGGCGAGACCGTGGAACTGAAGCCCCGCCCGGTCGAGATCCACGAATTAACCCTTGTGGAACATGGAGATAACGGCCAATCCGTGTTCGAGGCCGAGTGCGGCAAGGGAACCTATGTCCGGGCGCTGGCCCGCGATATGGGCCGGATTCTGGGCTGTTTCGGCCATATCTGCGCCCTGCGGCGGACCCTTGTCGGTCCGTTTACCGAACGGGACATGATTCCGCTGGAACAGTTGGAGGCTTTATGCAATAGAGCCGCGTCTGGCGAGGGCAGCCTCGCCGACGCGCTTTTGCCCGTTGAGACCGCGCTGGACGACATCCCGGCACTGGCCGTCACACGGGCTGATGCGGCAAGGCTCCACAGGGGCCAGGCCGTTTTGTTGCGCGGACGGGATGCGCCCAATACCAGCGGCACAGTCTATGTCACGGTGGCAGGCCGGCTTCTCGCGCTTGCCGAGATTGGCAATGGCGAACTCATCCCCAAGCGCGTGTTCAACCTGAACGGACTGACTGCCGGTCCGGCTCGCAACAATGAAAGTAACTGACGATGTCGATTACCGCCGAACGCAAAGCGGAAGTCATCAAGACGAATGCCAACAAAGCCGGCGACACCGGCTCGCCCGAGGTTCAGGTCGCGATCCTGTCGGAACGCATCAATAACCTCACCGAGCACTTCAAGAGCCATGTGAAGGACAACCATTCCCGCCGCGGCCTCCTGAAGCTCGTGTCGACGCGTCGCTCCCTGCTTGACTACATCAAGCGCAAGGACGAGGCGCGCTACAAGGCGCTGCTCGAAAAGCACAACATCCGTCGTTGATTTGAGAAGCACGCGCGCGAGGGTTCGCGCGCGTTTCCGCATGGTCGTCCGCGAACTCGGACTTTCGAATTGCCGAAAGATGATCATGCGCAGCATGGCAATAGTGCCATGCCAACTAGCGTCCAGCAGCAATCCGGCCGCTGGACCGGGCAAGATGCCCAGATGACCGAAAGGATGGACGCCATCCGAAATCCAGGGACCATGGCAGGATCGCCGGATACTGATCGCAACCGCGTGTCAGTGTCTCGCCGTCTTGGCATGGTCTTTGTGTTTCAGGGCGCCATGCTTTGGTGAAACCATGAAAGAAGACCGAAATGTTCAATACGCATTCCGTCGAGATCGACTGGGGTGGACGTCCCCTCAAACTTGAAACCGGCAAGATCGCCCGCCAGGCCGACGGCGCCGTGATGGCGACCTACGGCGAGACCGTGGTGCTTGCCACCGTCGTCGCGGCGAAGGCACCGCGCGAAGGCGTCGACTTCCTGCCGCTCACGGTCGACTACCAGGAGAAGACCTACGCTGCCGGCCGCATTCCCGGCGGCTATTTCAAGCGCGAAGGCCGTCCGACCGAGAAGGAGACGCTGGTCTCCCGCCTGATCGACCGCCCGATCCGTCCGCTGTTCGTCGACGGCTGGCGCAACGAGACCCAGGTGATCGTCACCGTCCTGTCGCACGACATGGAGAACGATCCGGACATCGTCTCGCTGGTCGCCGCCTCCGCCGCCCTGACCCTGTCGGGCGCGCCGTTCAAGGGCCCGATCGGCGCTGCGCGCGTCGGCTTTGCCAATGACGAATACGTGCTCAACCCGACGCTCGACGAGATGACCGAGACCCAGCTCGATCTCGTCGTCGCCGGCACCGCCGACGCCGTGCTGATGGTGGAATCGGAAGCCAAGGAGCTCAACGAAGACGTGATGCTCGGCGCGGTCATGTTCGGCCACCGCCACTTCCAGCCCGTCATCAACGCGATCATCGAGCTCGCCGAGAAGGCCGCCAAGGAGCCGCGCGAAGTCACCGCGATCGACAATTCGGAGATCGAGAAGGAGATGCTCGGCATCGCCGAGCAGGAGCTCCGCAATGCCTACGCGATCCCGGTCAAGCAGGAACGCTATGCCGCGGTCGGCGCCGTCAAGGAGAAGGTGCTCGCGCACTTCTTCCCGGAAGGCCAGGAGCCGAAATACGACAAGCTGCGCGTCGCCGGCGTGTTCAAGGAACTGGAAGCCAAGATCGTTCGCTGGAACATCCTCGACACCGGCAAGCGCATCGACGGCCGCGACGCCAAGACCGTGCGCAACATCATCGCCGAAGCCGGCGTGCTGCCGCGCGCCCACGGCTCGGCGCTGTTCACCCGCGGTGAAACCCAGGCGATGGTCGTGACCACGCTGGGCACCGGCGAGGACGAGCAGTACATCGATGCACTGTCGGGGACCTACAAGGAAACGTTCCTGCTGCACTACAACTTCCCGCCCTACTCGGTCGGCGAGACCGGCCGCCTCGGCGGCACCAAGCGTCGCGAGATCGGCCACGGCAAGCTCGCCTGGCGCGCGATCCACCCGGTGCTGCCGCCGCACCACGAGTTCCCGTACACGATCCGCGTGGTCTCCGAGATCACCGAGTCGAACGGCTCGTCCTCGATGGCCTCGGTGTGCGGCGCCTCGCTGTCGCTGATGGACGCCGGCGTGCCGCTGAAGCGGCCGACCGCCGGTATCGCCATGGGCCTGATCCTCGAAGGTCAGCGTTTCGCGGTGCTGTCGGACATCCTCGGTGACGAGGATCATCTCGGCGACATGGACTTCAAGGTCGCCGGCACCGATCAGGGCATCACCTCGCTCCAGATGGACATCAAGATCGAGGGCATCACCGAGGAGATCATGAAGGTTGCGCTTGGCCAGGCCAAGGAAGGGCGCATCCACATCCTCGGCGAGATGGCCAAGGCGCTGACCGCGGCGCGCGCCGAGCTCGGCGAATACGCACCGCGCATCGAGACCTTCAAGATCGCCACCGACAAGATCCGCGAAGTGATCGGCACCGGCGGCAAGGTGATCCGCGAGATCGTCGAGAAGACCGGCGCCAAGGTCAACATCGAGGACGACGGCACCGTGAAGGTCGCCTCCAACGATGGCGAGGCGATGAAGGCTGCGATCAAGTGGATCAAGTCGATCGCCTCCGATCCGGAGGTCGGCCAGATCTACGAGGGCACCGTCGTCAAGGTGATGGAGTTCGGCGCGTTCGTGAACTTCTTCGGCGCCAAGGACGGCCTCGTCCACATCAGCCAGCTCGCGGCCAACCGCGTGCAGAAGACCTCCGACGTCGTCAAGGAAGGCGACAAGGTCAAGGTCAAGCTGCTCGGCTTCGACGATCGCGGCAAGACCCGCCTGTCGATGAAGGCCGTCGACCAGACGACCGGCGAGGACCTCGAGGCCACGCAGAAGACCGAGGCTGCGGCGCCGCGCGAAGCTGCCGGCGAGTAAGCCCAGGCCAATCGACTGGCAAATCGACTGTTACGAAAAGGGCGGCCCTCGGGCCGCCCTTTTTGGTTTGCCGAGGTCGGCCGCAAATCAATCTCCGCTGATCGGCATGCGCGGTTTTGACCCGGCATTGTGATCGGGATTCGTTGGAACCCGTTCACAACTCGGGCCTAACATCAGGATGCTTTCCCAGCACGGAGAACCACGATGTCCTCGATGTCCCGACGCCATTTGATGATCGCAGCAGGCGGCATCGCTGCAGCCGCCGCCTCGTCGCGCGCTGCGTTCGCGCAGGCCACGACGCAGGCCCCGGCCGGACCATTCAAGATCGATCCGCTGACCTATCCCACCAATGCGCTGGAGCCGCATATCGATGCCAAGACGATGGAGATCCATCACGACCGGCATCATCAGGCCTATGTCACCAACCTCAACAATTTCGCCAAGGACAATCCGCAGATCGCCGAGAAGCCGGTCGTCGAGGTACTCGCCAATCTCGGCAGCGTGCCGGACGCGATCCGCACCGGCGTGCGCAACAACATGGGCGGCCACGCCAACCACACCATGTTCTGGCAGATCATGGGACCGAACGGCGGCAAGGCGGACGGCGAGGTGCTCGCCGCGATCGATCGAGACCTCGGCGGCATGGAGAAATTCCAAACCGATTTCAACGCCGCCGGCGGGCGCGTGTTTGGCTCCGGCTGGGTGTTCGTCACCGTCACCAAGGATGGCAATCTCGCGATCGAGACGCGGCCGAACCAGGACAATCCGATCATGGACGGCAAGCGCGCGCTGCTCGGCAACGATGTCTGGGAGCACGCCTATTATCTGACCTACCAGAACCGCCGCCCCGATTATCTCAAGGCGTGGTGGAATACGGTGAACTGGAAGGCCGTGGCCGAGCGCTATGCGGCGGCGAAGGCCGGGACGCTCGGCGTGTGAGCCGCCGGGCTCGCCGGTCGCGAGGAACTGCGTTACCTTCGAAAGCTCCGCGATCGTTTCGCGGGGCTTTCACCTTTATGTATCCACAGCGTCGCACCGCCGGTGTCGAACGCCGTGAGGATCGACGATGACGCCGCCGACCATCCGCCCCGCACGCTCCGACGAACATGATGCGATCGCGCGTGCCTGGATGGCGAGCTGGGCCTCGACCGGGCTCTCGCAAGCCAGCGACAGTTTGTTGAACGATCTGCGTGCCCGCCTGCCGCGCGAGATCGCGGGTGGCTGGAGCCTGTTCGTCGCCGATGATCGCGGCAGCATCGCCGCCATGCTGGCGCTGCACCTGCCGACCTCGCTGCTCGACCAGCTGATGGTGGTCCCCGCCTATCAGGGCCGGAGCCTCGGACGTGAGCTGCTTGCCTTCGCGCGCCGGCAGATGCCCGACGAGATCTGGCTGAAATGCGTCCGCGAGAATGAGAAGGCCTGGCGCTGGTACGAGCGCGAAGGCTTTGTGTTCGAGAAGGAAGCGCCCAATCCGGTCACGGGCTTCATGATGAAGTATTATCGGTGGAAGAGAACAAACCGCCCATCGGAGGCTAAGCCATGATCAAGCTGTACTGGTCGCCGCGCTCGCGCTCGTTCTCCGCCATCTGGCTGCTGGAGGAATCCGGCCTGCCATACGAACGGGTGCTGACCGACATCAGTACCGGCGCGCAGAAATCGCCGGAGTTTCTCAAGATCAACCCGATGGGCAAGGTGCCGGCGTTGACCGACGGCGACGCGCAGCTCGCCGAGGCCGCCGCGATCTGCGCCTATATCGCCGACCGTTATCCCGAGACCAAACTTGCGCCGGCAGCGACGGACCCGAAGCGGGCGCGCTATCTGCAGTGGCTGTTCTTCTCGCCGAGCTGCATCGAGCCGGCGCTGATCCAGCTCTTCACCAAGCTCGAGGTGCCGACCAGCACCGCGGCATGGGGCAGTGCCGCGCAGGTGTTCGACGTGCTCGACGCCGAGTTGCAGAAGGGGCCGTGGATCCTCGGCGATCAATTCTCCGCCGCCGACATCGCGATCGGCGCGGGACTGAACTTTGCGGTGCGCGTGTTCAAGATGGTGCCGCCGCGGCCGTCGTTCGAGGCCTATATCGGCCGCTGCGTGGCGCGGCCCGCGTTCCAGCGCGCAGAGAAGATCGCGGCGGGGTAAGCATCGGATCTTGTAGCCCGGATGGAGCGAAGCGAAATCCGGGAAAAGTCTCTGATGTAGAAAGAGCTCTCCCGGACTACGCTTCGCTCCATCCGGGCTACTAACCTCCCCTTGAAAAGGGGAGGTCGCTTTGCTCGCCAGAGCAAAGCGGGTGGGGATCAACTCTCTCCGCTAGACTAGCAGCATCGCCTGCGGCTGACCCCCATCCCGACCTTCCCCCTTTCAGGGGGAAGGAGAAGACCGGTCTGTAACCGCTCGCGCGGTTTTCCGAACGGCTTAACCCGGGACGACGCGGGGATCGACGTCCTGCGTGTAGTCGACGCCGTCGATGCCGAAGCCGAACAGGCGGAGGAACTGGCTCTTGTACTCGCCGAGGTCCGCCAGTTCGCCGAGCGTCTCGGTGGTGAGCAGCGGCCAGCGCCGCGACACTTCCGTCTGCACTTCGGGCGAAAGCTCCCAGTCGTCGACCCTGACGCGCTGCGCGTCATCGAGCGCGACGCCCTTACCGAGCTTCGTCCGGAACAGGCGGTCGATCTGCTCGATGCAGCCTTCATGGAGACCGAGCTGCTTCATGACCTTGAACAGCACCGTGCCGTAGAGCGGCACCACCGGTATCGCCGAGCTCGCCTGGGTGACGACGGCCTTCAGCGCGACGACGCGCGCCGCGTCAGGTCCGAGCCGGCCGCGGATCGCTTCTGCCTTGCTGTCGAGATCGACCTTGGCGCGGCCGAGCGTGCCGTTCCAGTAGATCGGCCAGGTCAGCTCGCTGCCGATATAGGTGTAGTTGAGCGTCTGGAAGCCCGGCGCCAAAACGCCGGCATCCGCGAGTTGATCGATCCAGCGCTTCCAGTCGTCGCCGCCCATCACCGCGACGGTCGCCGCGGTTTGCTCCTCGCTCGCCGGTTCAAGCGTCGTCTGGAACACCTCACCGGTCTCGGTGTCGAGCGTCTTGATCTCGACCGGGGCGCCCAGCGGCTTGATCACCGAACGATAGGTCTTGCCAGTGTCGGGATCAGTCCGGACCGGCGCCGCCATGCTGTAGACCAGCAGGTCGAGCTGTCCGAATTTCTCGCGCACCCGCTCGATGAAGGTCGCCTTCAGCTCGTCGGAGAAGGCGTCGCCTTCGAGCGTGAGCGGCGAGCGTCCGATCTTCTGGGCTTCGATCTCGAAGGCACGGTTGTTGTACCAGCCGGCGCTGGCGCTTCTCTTTTCCGACGGCTCGCGCTCCAGCGACACTCCGATGGTGTCAGTGCCGCCGGCGAAGGTCGCGACGATGCGGCTCGCGAGGCCATACCCCGTCGAGCAGCCCAGCACGGCAACCCGCTTCGGGCAGTCGGCGACCGGGCCCTGCTTCAGAACATAGGCGATCTGTTCGCGGACATTCGTGGCGCAGCCGACGGGATGTGCCGTCGTGCAGATGAAGCCTCGCACGCGCGGTTCAATAATCATTCCCACCCCATTCCGGATCGTTGCACTGTTCCCATTCGCTGCCCGCGGACCTCCCTCAGCAAGCGAGGAGAGGCGAAATCACGCGTCAAGCCGCCTGAACACCAGCGTGGCGTTGGTGCCGCCGAAGCCGAACGAGTTCGACAGCACGGTGTTGAGCTTGACGTTGTCGATGCGCTTGCGCACGATCGGCATGTCAGCAAACACCGGATCGAGTTCGGTGATATGTGCGCTCTCGCAGATGAAGCCGTTGTTCAGCATCAGCAGCGAATAGATCGCTTCCTGCACGCCGGTGGCGCCGAGCGAGTGGCCGGTCAGCGCCTTGGTGGCCGAGATCGGCGGGCACTTGTCGCCGGTGCCGAACACCTTGCGGATCGCCTCGATCTCCGGCGGATCGCCGGCGGGCGTCGAAGTGGCATGCGGATTGATGTAATCGACCGGCGTGTTCACCGTCGACATCGCCATGCGCATGCAGCGCTCGGCGCCCTCGCCCGACGGCGCCACCATGTCGTAGCCGTCGGAGGTCGCGCCGTAGCCGACGACCTCGGCATAGATCCTGGCGCCGCGCGCCTTGGCGTGCTCGAGCTCTTCCAGCACCACGACACCCGCGCCGCCCGCGATGACGAAGCCGTCGCGGTTGAGGTCGTAGGGACGCGAGGCGGTGGCCGGTGTGTCGTTGTATTTCGAGGACATCGCGCCCATGGCGTCGAACAGCACCGACAGCGTCCAGTCGAGCTCCTCGCAGCCGCCGGCGAAGATGATATCCTGTTTGCCGATCTGGATCGTCTCATAGGCGTTGCCGATGCAGTGGTTCGACGTCGCGCAGGCCGAGGAGATCGAATAGTTCACGCCCTTGATCTTGAACCAGGTCGCGAGCGTCGCCGACGCGGTCGAGGACATGCCCTTCGGCACCGCGAACGGACCGACGCGCTTCGGGCCCTTGGCGCGCGCGATGTCGGCGGCCTCCACCAGCGTGCGCGTCGACGGTCCACCGGATCCCATGATGATGCCGGTGCGGATGTTGGAGACTTCATTCTCCTCGAGGCCGGAGTCGCGGATCGCCTGTTCCATCGCAACGTGATTCCAGGCCGCACCTTCGGCAAGGAACCGCATCGCGCGGCGATCGATCACCTCGGCAGGATTGAGTGTCGGCGCACCGTGCACCTGCGAACGGAAGCCGAGTTCGGCGGCCTTCTCCGCGCGCGAAATGCCCGACTTCGCCTCGTAGAGGCTCGCAAGCACTTCCTGGGTGTTGTTACCGATGGACGAGACAATACCCATCCCCGTGATGACAACCCGCCTCATGTTCGCCTCGCCCTGCCTTTATGTTGCCGCATGATGATCCTGCTCAGGATGGCGCCGTGCCCTGCTTGAACAAACCGACCTTCAAGTCCTTGGCGCGATAGATAATCTCGTCGTCCATGGAAAGCCACCCATCGGCAATTCCAAGCACGAGCTTTGACCGCATCACGCGCTTGATATCGATGTTGTACACAACCTTGCGCGCGTGCGGCAGCACCTGTCCGGAGAACTTCAGTTCGCCGAGGCCGAGCGCGCGGCCGCGACCTTCGCCACCGATCCAGCCAAGGTAAAAGCCGACCATTTGCCACATGGCATCGAGGCCGAGGCAGCCCGGCATCACCGGATCGTTCTTGAAATGACAGCCGAAGAACCAGAGATCCGGCTTCACTTCGAGCTCGGCGCGCACCAGCCCCTTGCCGTATTCGCCGCCGGTTTGCGAAATCTCGCTGATGCGATCGAACATCAGCATCGGCGGCAGCGGCAACTGGGCGTTGCCGGGACCGAAAAGCTCGCCCCGCCCGCAAGCCAGCAAATCCTCGTATTCGTAACCGCCGCGCCGATCCAGCATCCTCTTTCCACCTCTGATGTCCCGATGAAGCGCTTTGCTTGGTCGGACCTTGATCTACCCACGGGAACCGGAATAACCCGTCCCGCATCTTGGCGCTACCTGGGTACGCTACGGCCTGTTATCTCTGCCGAAAGCGCATATGTGGTCCGCGCGCTCTCTAACATACGGCTAACTGGGCGGCAAAGCGGCATTCCGATGATAAATGACCGCTTCTCCTTAGGTTTCTACCGCAGCTTGGATTCGTTCTAGTTGCGAAAAACTTGCATCTGATAGGCATCCTTTTTATATTTATGAGGAATATTGCCTGAGTTGGGTGCATAGAGTGGATATGAACGAGGAAGTACCGGCTGTGAACGATGATGCCGTGCACCCGGCCGCCCGGGGCGCTGGGCACCACCCTGCCCTGACCGGCTGTCCGTGGCATGACGTCAACGAAATGTTGCAGTCTGCCGGTCTGCGGCCGACCCGCCAGCGCATGGCGCTGGGCTGGCTGCTGTTCGGCAAGGGTGCCCGCCACCTGACCGCTGAAATGCTGTACGAGGAAGCCACGCTGGCCAAGGTTCCGGTGTCGCTGGCGACCGTCTATAACACCCTGAACCAGCTGACCGATGCCGGCCTGCTGCGCCAGGTCAGCGTCGACGGCACGAAAACCTATTTCGACACCAACGTGTCGACGCACCACCACTTCTATCTCGAGCACAACCACGAGCTGGTCGACATTCCCGACCCGAACCTCGTGCTGTCGAAAATGCCCGACGTGCCCGAAGGCTACGAGATCTCCCGCGTCGACATGGTGGTGCGGCTGCGCAAGAAGCGCTGAGTTCTGTCGTCCCTGCGAAAGCAGGGACCCATAACCACAAATCTTGGTTGCTGGCTAAAGACGTCTCCTACCGCGAGCCAACGATAAATCACGCGGTATGGGTCCCTGCTTTCGCAGGGACGACAAAGCTCAGTCCACCTTCTCGTCGGCGTAGACGCCCCAGAGGCGCTGCTGCTCGATCCAGCCGTCGAACCCGTTGCCGGTGACCCGGCACCAGTTGTTGGCGCATTTCTTCACCTGCGCGACGACACCGGCCTGCAGGCGCGCCGCGACGGCGCTGGTGGCGTCGGGACGATCGTACAGCGAGGCCAGATCGTCCTTGTTCTTCATGGTGACGACGGCGGTGCGGCGGCCGGACAGCAGGGAGTGATAGACCCAGCCTTCGGCGCCCTCGGAATCGCGCACCCGGCGCCAGTTCTCGAACTCGGCGGTGATTTCGACCGGCAGCCCCGACCGCGTGTAGACCCAGGCGACGTCATTGTCCTTGGTCGGGCCGGCCCGGACGTTCACATGATCCGACTTCAGGCTGACATAGCGCGGGATCGGCAGGCCGCTGGTGGTGGGGCTCAAATCCTTGGCGGAATGTCCGGGCATGACCGAGGCACTCAGCATGCTTCCGACCAGCGCCACCAATGAACTGAAACGCCAGAACGCCACCATCAACTCGTCTCCTGCCGAGATGCCCAACCCGCATTCGGCGCACTGCAACCCCAACCACGCCCGAAGGCCCCTGCGCCTGCGACCGTTCGCTCCCGCACTGCAAGTCCGGGGGGTTCTTGTCTTGGCCCGGCCTTCTGCTAGAGAGGACGGAACGCCTGAGAGCCAGAACACCCGAATTTCCCGTTGTTTCGCCTTGGCGAAAAGCCGGGGCAAGTATCGGGGAACCCTAGGAAACGCGAAGGAAACGCCGGGACAGCACGGCTATCAGCAGTGTCGAACAACCGGGTTAATGAGGCCTGAACGGTTTGTTTTTTGGCAAGCCGCGCGCCTCATGAAAGCAGGACATGTCGGTGAAGAAAAAGCCTCTCGTCGTCGTCACCCGCAAGCTGCCGGACTCGATCGAGACCCGGATGCGCGAGCTGTTCGACGCCAGATTGAATCTCGACGACACGCCGATGACGCCGGAGCAGATCGCCGAGGCGGCGCGAACCGCCGACGTGCTGGTGCCGACCGTGACCGACATGATCCGCGAGGACGTGATCAATCAGCCCGACTGCAAGCTGAAGATGATCGCCAATTTCGGCAACGGCGTCGACAATATCGACGTCGCCGCGGCGCATGCGCGCGGCATCACGGTGACCAACACCCCGAAGGTGCTGACCGAGGACACCGCCGACATGACCATGGCGCTGATCCTTGCGGTGCCGCGCCGCATGATCGAGGGCGCCTCGATCCTGACCGAAGGCAAGCAGCACTGGGCTGGCTGGTCGCCGACCTGGATGCTCGGCCACCGCATCGGTGGAAAGAGGCTCGGCATCGTCGGCATGGGCCGCATCGGCCAGGCCGTGGCGCGCCGTGCCCGCGCCTTCGGCCTGCAGATCCACTATCACAACCGCCGCCCGGTGGCGCCTATGATCGCCGAAGAGCTCGGGGCGACCTATTGGGAAAGCCTCGACCAGATGCTGGCGCGGATGGACATCATCTCGGTGAACTGCCCGCACACGCCGGCGACCTATCATCTGCTCTCGGCGCGGCGGCTCAAGCTGATCCGCAAAGAGGCCTATGTCGTCAACACCGCGCGCGGCGAGGTGATCGACGAGGACACGCTGATCAAGCTGATCGAAGCCGGCGAGATCGGCGGCGCAGCTCTCGACGTCTATGAGCACGAGCCCGCGGTGAACCCCAAGCTGGTGCGGCTCGCCAGGGCCGGCAAGGTGACGCTGCTGCCGCATATGGGCTCGGCCACCATCGAAGGCCGCGTCGAGATGGGCGAGAAGGTGATCATCAACATCCGAACCTTCCTCGACGCCCACAAGCCGCCGGATCGCGTGCTGCCGAGCATGCTGTAAGTGCTCGCAGCCGGGATTACGCCGCGCTCCATCTCCGCCACGCAGCTCCAACCTCCCCTTGAAAAGGGGAGGTCGCTTTGCTCGAAGAGCAAAGCGGGTGGGGATCATCTCTCTCCACGAGCGACGGTGCGTGTGGCTGACCCCCATCCCGACCTTCCCCCTTTCAGGGGGAAGGGGAAGAGAGATTTGCGGCCCGGATGAGAGGCGAGCTGCCAAAATATCGAAAACAACCCCATGCAAAGTAGCCGGTGCGGCCGGCAAGGCGCATGCTGCGATCACGCATTCGGTGTCGTCCCTGCGAAAGCAGGGACCCATAACCACCGATGTTCATGGTTGGACTGAGCTGGAGCTCCAGCCTTCGCAATCGTGAGAGCTGTGGTTATGGGTCCCGGCTTTCGCCGGGACGACGATGTGGTGAGAGCTCGACCTATCTCTTCCGCCGTGCCTGCTTGCGCCAGTCGGCGACGAACGACACGAACGCGGCGAGCGCGGGCGGCGGCTGACGGCGGCTCGGATAATAGAGGAACGGTCCGTCGAACGGCGGGCACCAGTCGTCGAGCACGCTGACCAGCGCGCCGGACTTCACGCCGTAGCGGACATAGCCCTCGAACGTCGCCCAGTAGCCGACGCCGTCATGGACCGCGCGCAGCGCAAGGCCGAGATGCGTCGCGGTCAGCTTGGCCGGCGGCGAAATCTTCACCACGCGGCCATTCTTCTCGAATTCCCAATCGAACATCACGCCGTTGCTGAAGCGGCTGCGGATGCAGGGGTGCGCCAGCAGATCCTTCGGATGCATCGGCCGGCCGTGCTTTGCGACATACTCACTGGACGCCACGATCGCGTAACGTTGCGGCGCGCCGAGCGGGACCGCGACCATGTCCTGTGCCAGGTGCTCGCCGTAACGCACGCCGGCGTCAAAGCCCTGCGCGACGATGTCGACGAACGCACTCTCCGCGACGACGTCGAGGTCGACCCGCGGATATCTGGCGAGGAACGGCGCGATCATCGGCGCCAGCACGAGATCGACCGCAGGCGGCGGCGCGTTGATGCGCAACCGCCCCGACGGCTCGGCGCGCAGGCCGCGCACCTCCGTGATCGCATCGGCGACGTTGACCATGGCCGGCGCGACGCGGGCGAGCAGCAGTTCGCCGGCCTCGGTCAGCGCGACACTGCGGGTGGTGCGGTTCATCAGGCGGACGCCGAGCCGCTCCTCCATGTCGCGCAGGCGCTGGCTGAGGCTGGAGACCGAGACGCGCTGCTCGAGCGCGGCACGCCGGAAATTGCGCGTGCGCGCCACCGCCACGAAGGCGTCGAGGTCGCGAAGGTCGAAATCCTGCATTGTTCGGTATAGTGAACAAGCTATTCGCGATTGTCCAGCTTATCGGCGAAAGCTGGCCGGCCCATATCACCTCGGCATCTGGCGACGGATCCTCCGCCGCAAACGTTCGAGGAACATCCACATGGACACACGCAAACTCGGCTCAACCGGGCCCACCGTCTCGGCCCTCGGCCTCGGCTGCATGGGCATGTCCGAGGTCTATGGCCCGGCCGATCGCGGCGAGAGCATCGCCACGGTGCATGCGGCGCTCGATGCCGGCATCACGCTGCTGGATACCGGCGACTTCTACGCCATGGGCCACAACGAGATGCTGGTGCAGGAAGCCCTGAAGGACATCGCGCGCGACCGGCTGCAGATCAGCGTCAAGTTCGGCGCGCTCCGCGGCCCCGCGGGTGAATTCGCCGGAATGGACACCCGGCCGGCCGCGACGAAGAATTTCCTCGCCTATTCGCTGCAACGTCTCGGCACCGACTACATCGACATCTACCGCCCGGCGCGTCTTGATCCCAACGTTCCGATCGAGGAGACGATCGGCGGCCTCGCCGATCTGGTGAAGTCCGGCTACATCAGACATATCGGCCTGTCCGAGGTCGGCTCCGACACCATCCGCCGTGCGCATGCCGTGCATCCGATCGTCGATCTCCAGATCGAGTACTCGCTGATCGAGCGTGGCATCGAGCGCGACATCCTGGCGACCTGCCGCGAGCTCGGCATCGGCATCACGGCCTACGGCGTGCTGGCGCGCGGACTTATCAGCGGCCACTGGTCGAAGGAGTCCGGCAAGGTCGGCAGGGACTACCGGCTGATGACGCCGCGCTTCCAGGGCGCGAACCTCGATGCCAATCTCGCGCTGGTGGAGCAGTTGCGCGCCATTGCCGCCGAGATCGGAGCAACGCCGGCGCAGGTCGCGATCGCCTGGGTCGCGGCGCAGGGCAAGGAGATCGTGCCGCTGGTCGGCGCCCGCACCCGCAACCGTCTCACCGAAGCGCTCGGCGCGATCAAGCTGACGCTGACGCAGGCTCATCTCGCAGCGCTGGCGAAAGCCTTCCCGCCGGATATCGCTGCCGGCACGCGCTATGCCGCCGAGCAGATGGCGCATCTCGACAGCGAGAAGCCGGCCACCAGGTAACGGCAGTACTCAGGTGCGATGGGCACCGAGGTCAGCGATGACAGGCCCATCGCCATTGAGCGGGTTCTGCGGATCGCGCGCGTAGCGCAGGGTTTCGAACCGCATCGCGCGCGCATCCACCATCAGGAGCCGGCCGACCAGGCCCTCGCCGAAACCGACGATCTCGCGGATCGCCTCCAGCGCCATCATCGATCCCAGGACGCCGGCGAGCGCCCCCATCACGCCGGCCTCGGCGCAGGCCGGCACCGTGCCCGGCGGCGGCGCCTCCGGAAACAGGCAGCGATAGGTCGGGTTGAATTCGCCGTCCGCATTCTTCTCATGCGCGCGGATCGTGGTCAGCGAACCGTCGAACTGGCCCAGCGCCGCCGTGATCAGCGGCCGCTTCGCGAGGAAGCAGGCATCGGCGACGAGATAGCGGGTCTCGAAATTGTCGGAGCCGTCGAGCACGAGATCGTAACTCGCGACCAGCGCCATCGCATTGTCGGCGGTGAGCCGCATTGGATGCGCCTCGAACGTGACATGCGGATTGAGCGCATGGATCTGCGCCGCCGCGCTGTCGACCTTGCGCTTGCCAATGTCAGACGTCGCATGGATGATCTGGCGCTGCAGGTTGGAGAGCGAGACGATATCGTCATCGATCACGCCGAGCCGGCCGACGCCGGCGGCGGCCAGATACATCAGCACCGGCGCGCCGAGGCCGCCGGCGCCGATCACCAGCACCGACGCTTTTTTCAGCGCATTCTGGCCGGGGCCGCCCACCTCGCGCAGCACGATATGGCGGGCATAGCGTTCAAGTTCGTCGGCACTCAGCATCGTCTCATCTATCCTACCCGTGACCCTCATGGTGAGGAGCGCGGCACGCGCGTCTCGAACCATGAGGCCCGGTCCGTGGCCTCATCCTTCGAGACGCGGCTGACGCCGCTCCTCAGGATGAGGGTTGACGCGCTCCCTGAACCGGAGCGCGGTTGTTGCCGACCAAGCAGATGTGCTTAATTGCCTGGACGTCAATGGTGTCAGTCATTCCCCCCGGATTTGTCATGAGATCGGTGCTTTCGGCAACATTGATGGCCGCTGCCATGGGCATGGCGCAGGCCCAGATGACCCCGCCCTCGACGGCGGGGGCGAAGCCGAAGACCGTGACGACGGTGCCGATCCGCCCCGCTTTGCAGAAGCCGGAGGATACCGCGGGCGCGATGGCGCAGGCCGAACGGCTGGCGCTGCAATCGGACCTCGCCTGGGTCGGCGAATATAACGGCGCGATTACCGGCGACGTCAGCGAGCGCATGGTCAATGCGATCAAGGAATTCCAGAAGAAGCGCGGCGGCAAGCCGACCGGCGTGCTGAACCCGCAGGAGCGCGGCGTGCTCGCCGACACGGCGCGGCGGAAGCAGGAGGCTGTCGGCTGGCGGATCGTCACCGAGCCGGCCACCGGGGCGCGGCTCGGCATTCCGACCAAGCTGGTGCCGCAGATCAACAGCGACGCCTCCGGGTCCAAATGGACCTCGCCGACCGGCACTGTCCAGGTGCTGCTGACCCGGCGCAAGGAAGCGAGCCCGACCACCGCAAAGCTTGCCGAGCAGGAAAAGAAGGAACCGGCCGGCCGCACCATCGACTATACCGTGGTGAAGCCGGATTTCTTCGTGCTGTCGGGCATGCAGGGGCTGAAGAAGTTCTATCTGCGCGGCACCTTGAAGGGCGACGAGATCCGCATCCTCACCATCCTCTATGACCAGGCGATGCAAACCAGCATCGAGCCGGTGGTGA
>NZ_JAQOSR010000013.1:0-79137 GCF_046718885.1 Bradyrhizobium sp. UFLA01-814
CTGCTCACGGTCCTCAATGCCATGATGCGAGACCGAAAGCCGTACCTGCAGACCAAACCAACATAACAGTTGCCGGCCTTCGCAGGGACGACAGCGGAGCAGCGGCGCAGCCTTTGCTTCACGCCGCCTTCGCCTGCACGCTCTCGCAATACTCCGCGAGCCTGTCCGCCAGCCGCAGTGTCGCCGGGCTGGCTTCGGGGGCGGCGACGAGGGCGACCTCGGTGCGGTCGATCGGCGCAAAGCCGTCCCTTGCGGTCAGCACGCGATGCTCGGGCTGGATCGACATTTCCGACAAAATGCTGAGCCCGAGGCCCGCGGCGACCGCGGCCTGGATGCCGGCGAGGCTGGAGGAGGTGTAGGCCATGTGCCAGTTGCGGCCGGCGCTCTCCAGCGCATGGATGGCGCGGGCGCGGTAGAGACAGCCCGAGGCGAAACCGATCAGCGGAACCGAGCCGGCCGTCGTATCGCGCGGGTGGCTCTTGCTGGTGACCCAGTGCACGCGTTCAGGCCACACCGCGATGCCGCCCTTCTCATTGGCGGCGCGCTTGATCAGCGCGAGATCGAGATCGCCGCGTTCGAGATCGCGGTACAGGAACAAGCTCTGGCCGGAGCGCACGTCGAGCCGCAAGTTGGGATGGCTGCGCGCGAAAGTCGCGAGCAGCTTTGTCAGCCGATAGGCGGCAAAATCCTCGGTGATGCCGATCCGGATCGCGCCTTCGCTGCCGGGCCGCGAGAGCACGTCGCGAGCCTCTTCGGCGAGTGACAATAGCCGCCGCGCGTAGGTCAGCAGCCGCTCGCCGGCTTCCGTCGGGGTGACGTCCTTGCCGCTGCGGATCAGCAGCGGCTGGCCGACATCCTCCTCCAGGCGCTTGATCTGCTGGCTCACCGTCGACTGCGTGCGGTGGACACGCTCTCCGGCGCGGGTGAAGCCGCCGGCATCGATCACCGAGACGAAACTGCGTAACAGCTCCAGGTCGAGCATCGCAGCCTCCATTTATAAATCCACTGCACGCCAGTCTATCATTTAATTTCCAAATATCAAGGCGCTGGCCTAGATCATGGCTGAAGGAGAATTCGCCCATGTCCGCCGCAACCTCGATGGCCGCCCCGCGCGCCCGCTTCAACACCCTGCCGCTGCTGATCGCCCTGTTCTGCCTGCTCTGGAGCTACGCCTTCGTCGCCGGCAAGATCGGCGTCACCGATTGCCCGCCGCTGATCCTGCTCGCCGCGCGGTTTTCGCTCGCCGGGGTTCTGATCCTCGCCATCTCCTGGCTGCGCCGCGACCAATGGGATCTCACCTGGCGCGATGCGGCGGTGTTTGCCGTGCTCGGCGTCGCCAACAACGCGCTCTATCTCGGCCTCGGCTATACCGGCCTGAAGACGGTCTCCGCCGGGCTTGGCGCGCTGATCGTCTCAGCCAATCCGGTGTTCACCGCCATGCTGGCGGCGCTGTTCCTCGGCGAGAGCATGACCTTGCGCAAGGTGATCGGTCTCGTGCTCGGCATCGTCGGCGTCGCCTTCATCGTCTGGCATCGCATGTCGGTCGGATCGGACAGCCCGCACGGCATCCTGTTCACGCTGGCCTCGCTCGCCTCGATCGTGGCCGGCACTATCCTGTTCAAGCTGCTGGCGCCGAAGGGCAGCCTGTGGATCGGCAACGGCATCCAGAACATCGCCGGCGGCCTTGCGGTGATGCCGTTCGCCTTCACCCTCTCCAGCTTTGGCGACATCGTGCCCAGCATGCGTCTCGCCGGCGCCTTCACTTTCCTCGTGCTCGGCGGCTCGATCCTTGCCTATCTGCTCTGGTTTCACCTCCTGAAAGTGTGTGGCGCGACCGCCGCAAGCGCCTATCACTTCCTGATGCCGCCGCTCGGCATGCTGTTCGCCTATCTCGTGCTCGGCGAGCATGTCGAATTTCGCGACCTGGTCGGGATCGTTCCGGTCGCGCTCGGCATTTACCTGGTGACCCGCCCGGCGGCCCCCACCAGCAGGAGTATGACGTGAGCATCACCATCACCCTGATCGGAGGCCCAACCGCCCTGATCGAGATCGACGGGTTCCGCCTGCTCACCGATCCGACCTTCGATGCACCCGGCGAGTATCAACTGCCGCATGTTAAACTGGAGAAATTGACGGGTCCCGCGCTCGGCGCGCGCGATGTCGGTGCGATCGATGCGGTGCTGCTGAGCCACGACCAGCATTTCGACAATCTCGACCATTCCGGCCGGGATTTCCTTAAAAGCGCGAAGCGCGTGCTGACGACGGAGGCCGGCGCCGGGCGGCTCGGCGGCAACGCCGAGGGGTTTGCGCCCTGGGCCTCGACCGAGTTGCAGAAAAGCGGCCGGACGCTCACCATCACCGCGGCGCCGGCGCGGCACGGACCGGCCGGGATCGAGCCGTTGTCCGGCGACGTCATCGGCTTCGTATTGCAGCCGGCAAAACCGGGCCGTCCGGTCTATGTCAGCGGCGACACCACCTGGTTCGACGGCGTCGCCGAGGTCGCGCGGCGCTTCGACTGCGGCGCGGTGCTGCCGTTCGCCGGCGCGGCGCAAACCCGCGGCCCCTTCCATCTCACCATGGACACCAATGACGCGATCGAAACCGCACGCGCCTTTGCGGACGCGGTGATCGTGCCGGTTCATACCGACGGCTGGGCGCATTTCCGGCAGAGCGCGAGCGACCTGCGCGCGAGCTTCGATACGCTCGGCTTCGGCCGCCGTCTGCGCATCCTCGAACCCGGCGTCGCCACGGTCATCGAGCCGTAGGTTTCGCCTCAGGAACTTGCCGGTATCCGGCTCGTTGTCAGACGGCTGGAACCGGACATGACGCGGCAAGGGACAATCTCACCACACGACAAACATGACGATGCGCCGGCGGCGAAGCCCCGGCGCCAGCCGTTCAGTTTCAACCGCGTCCTGAAGACGCTCGGCCCCGGCCTGATCACCGGCGCATCCGACGACGACCCTTCGGGGATCGGCACCTACAGCCAGGCCGGCGCGCAACTCGGCTACGGCATTGGCTGGACCATGCTGCTGACGTTTCCGCTGATGAGCGCGATCCAGGAGATTTCGGCGCGGGTCGGCCGCGTCACCGGGCACGGCATCGCGGGCAATGTATGCCGGCATTATCCAGGCTGGCTGCTCGCCGTCGTGGTGACGCTGCTGTCGATTGCCGACACCATCAACATCGCGGCCGACCTCTCGGCCATGGCCGATGCAGCAAAGCTCCTGATCGGCGGTCCGGCCATTCTCTATGTGGTGCTGTTCGGCGTCACCTCGGTGGCCGCGCAGATCTTCATGAACTACCGGCGCTACGTCGCGATCCTGAAATGGCTGACGCTCAGCCTGTTCGCCTATGTCGCGGCGCTCGTCTTTGCCAAGGTGTCGTGGATGGAGGCCCTGGCCGGCGTGCTGCTGCCGCGCATCAGCTGGAGCGCGGACTATTTCACGACCATCGTTGCGATCCTCGGCACCACGATCTCGCCCTATCTGTTCTTCTGGCAGGCCTCGCAGGAGGCGGAGGAGCAGCGGGTCGATGTCACCAAGCATCCGCTGATCGAGCGGCATTACGGCGCCCGGCGCGAATTCTCGCGCATCCGTGCCGACACCATCACCGGCATGGCATTCTCGAACCTGATCGCATTGTCGATCATCGTCACCGCCGCCGCATCGCTGCATGCCACCGGCAAGACCGACATCCAGACCTCGGCGCAGGCCGCCGAGGCGCTGCGCCCGATCGCCGGGCCGTTTGCCGAGGTGATCTTCGCGCTTGGCATCGTTGGCACCGGCCTATTGGCGATCCCGGTGCTCGCGGGTGCGACGGCCTATGCGGTCGGCGAGGGCCGGCGATGGCCCGTTGGGCTGACGCGCAGGCCGAAGGAGGCGATTGCGTTCTATTCGGTGCTGGCGCTGTCGGGCGGCATCGGCATCGCGCTCAACTTCACGCCGATCGATCCGATCGCGGCGCTGTACTGGAGTGCGGTCGTCAACGGCGTGCTCGCGGTGCCCGTGATGGTGCTGCTGATGTTCATGGCCCGCCACCGGGACGTCATGGACCGCTTTGTGGTCGGCGGCTGGCTGTACTGGCTCGGCTGGCTCTCGACCGGCGCGATGGCGCTCAGCGTGATCGCGATGGGGATCGGATTCCTGCTGTAGCTCGTTCGAACTGCTCAACCCTCGCCGAACAGCGAGCTATCGATCTTGGTCGTCGATTTGACCTTTCGCAGGATGATCGTCGTGCGGTAGCTCGCGATGTCGGTGTCCGGATGCATGAGGCGGTCGAGGATGAAGGATTGATAGCGCGCGAGGTCCGAGGACACGATCCGTAGCGAGTAATCCCAATCGCCGGCAATCATGCAACATTCGACGACCTCCGGAAGGTCGATCACCTTCCTCTCGAAGCGCGCGAAGGATTCCCTGTTCTGTTGCTTGAGACGGACCTCGACGATCACGTCGAACCCGAGTCCAACACGCGTTGGGTCCACCAGCGCCACATAGGAATTGATGACGCCAGCCTCTTCGAGGGTGCGAACGCGTCGCATGCAGGGGGCGGACGAGAGGCCGATCCGTTCGGCCAGCTCGAGATTCGTGATGCGCCCCTCGACCTGCAGCACGTCGAGGATTTTTCGGTCGATCTCGTCAATCACGATCGCGGTTCCCATTTCTTTCGCATTTTCCATCTTTTGCGCAATTGATTGCAGAAGAAGGGATGAAATGCATCTCAAATCGCAATGTCATTGCCCTCGCGCGCGCATAAGATGCGGTGTGAGGGTTCTTTTATCGCTGCGACCGAGCAGCAAGGAGCGGGCATGGCCGGGAATGACGACAAGTCCTTTTGGGATCGCGCGCGGCGGCACCTCATTCGCTATGGCGGGACGTTCGCTCCCGTCATCATCGAGCGCGCCTCCGGATCCTTCGTCTATGATGCCGATGGCCGGGCCATCCTGGATTTCACGTCCGGGCAGATGAGCGCCGTGCTCGGTCACGGTCACCCGGAAATCGTCCAGACCATCAGCGAGCATGCCGAACGGCTCGACCATCTCTTCAGTGGCATGCTGACGCGCCCGGTCGTCGCGCTGGCCGAACAGCTCGCGGGCCTGCTGCCGCCGGGGCTTGATCGCGTCATGCTGCTCAGCACCGGCGGCGAGTCGAACGAAGCGGCGATCAAGATGGCCAAGCTCGCCACCGGCGGATTCGAGACCGTCGCGTTCGCACAGTCCTGGCACGGAATGACGTCTGGTGCGGCCGGAACGACCTATTCGGCTGGCCGCAAGGGCTATGGTCCCGCGCCGGTCGGCTCGCTCGCGATCCCGACGCCGAACCCCTATCGCCCGCGCTTCGGCAACACGGCCGATTGGCGGGCCGAGCTCGCCTACGCGTTCGATCTGATCGATCGCCAATCGACCGGCTCGCTCGCCTGCATGATCGCCGAGCCGATCCTCAGCTCCGGCGGGCTGATCGACCTGCCTGAAGGCTACCTTGCCGAGCTCAAAGAGCTGTGCCGGGCACGCGGCATGCTGCTGATCGTCGACGAAGCACAGACCGGCCTCGGCCGAACCGGCGCCATGTTCGCGTTCGAGCGCGACGGCGCCGTGCCTGACATCCTGACCTTGTCGAAGACGCTCGGTGCCGGCCTGCCTCTGGCTGCGGTCATCACCTCCGCCGAGATCGAAGAGCGGTGTCATGAACGTGGTTTCCTGTTCTACACGACGCACGTGTCGGACCCGATGCCGGCCGCGGTCGGGCTGAAGGTCATCGAGATCATCCTTCGCGACAGATTGGTCGAGCGCGCCAGGATAGCGGGCGCGCGGCTGAGGGATGGGCTCCTCGCACTTCAGAACCGGTTCGAATGCATCGGTGACGTGCGCGGCAGGGGGCTGATGCAGGGCATCGAGATCGTGCGCGACCGTTACAGCAAGGAGCCTGATGAAGCGCTCGGAACGCGTGTCTCCCAGCGCTGCATGCAGCTTGGACTGAGCACCAACATCGTTCAGTTGCCGGGCATGGGCAGCGTGTTCCGCATCGCCCCGCCGCTGACGATCAGCGACGACGAGATCGACCTTGGCCTTGCGATCCTCGGCGACGCGTTCGAAGGTGCGTTGCAAAGCAGGGCTGGCTAAATCAATCCTTGCGGAACACGATCGAGGCCATCCAGCCGGTCATCAGCGCCATGAACGCGGTGATCAGGCCGTAGACAAAGCCGTTCTGCCGCGCGGTGGTGGCGACGAATTGCTCGAAGCCGACCTTGACGATCTCGAACGCGGTCTCGGCCTTGGTCACCAGCGCGCCGTCGGCAAACAGCTTGATCTCGACATTATACGTACCGATCGGCACCTCCGCCGGCAGCGGGATGCCGGTGCGGAACAGGGTCGGCGTCAGGAAGGTCACGGCCGAGGTCGCCTCACGGTATAGCCCGTGCTCGGAACGCAGCCGCACGAAGGCGCTGCGGAACGGGTCGTTCGGCACCACGTCGGCATAGTCGGGCCCGACCCGCTGCATCAGCAGCACGTTGTTGAGCCCGAGCTGCTGCCGCCGCTGCACCTCGGGCGAGGCGATCTGGTCGAACGGGCGATTGGAAAACAGCGCGAGATAGCCCGGCACCTGCAGGAACTGGCGCGAGTCGGTGTTGATCCAGATGCCGAACTTGCGCTCCTTGCGCCGCGTGACCATGTCGGCGCGCGGGCCGGACACCGTGACGACGAGGTCGTAATTGTTGCGATTGGCCGGCGTCTTGTCGTCCTTCTCGACCGAGCCGAACAGCACGAGCTCGCCGCCGGAATAGTTCGGCGTCACCGTGACGCGGTGGTTGGAGACCGACACGATCAGCCGCTCGGCATGAGCGGGCGCGGCCGCCAGGCCGGCGGCGGCGAGGCCGATGATCGCAAGCGCCGCGCGCAGCCTCATGGCGGGGCTCCGCCGGTTTCGCGGATGCTGAACAGGTCCTGCGGCCGGATCACCAGCTCGACCGCAAAGCGGATGCCGACCGCGAGCACGAGCAGGCCGAGCAGCAGGCGCAGATGCTCGCCGCGGATCTTCTGGCCGGCGCGGGCGCCGAACTGCGCGCCGGTGACGCCGCCGACCATCAGGATCAGTGCCAGCACGGCGTCGACCAGATGGTTGGTCACGGCGTGCAGCATGGTCGCGAACACCATGGTGACGAGGGTGAGCACCATCGAGGTGCCGATCACGGTCGAGGTCGGCACCCGCAGCACATAGATCATCAGCGGCACCAGGATGAAGCCGCCGCCGATCCCCATCACCGCGCCGATGAAGCCGATCGCGAGCCCGACCACGACGATCGGAATGACGGAGAGGTAGATCTTGGAGCGCTTGAAGCGCAGCTTCAGCGGCAGGCCGTGGATCCAGCCATGGCTGCCGGGCTTGCGCAGGGTGACGGGGCGGCCGCCGCGGGCGCGCAGCATCGCGCGCAGGCCTTCCCAGAACATCAGCCCGCCGACCGTCGTCAGCAGGATGACGTAGGACAGCGCGATCATCAGGTCGAGCTGGCCGAGCGAGCGCAGGAAGGTGAAGGTCCACACCCCGAGCGTGGTGCCGAGCGTGCCTCCGACCAGCAGCACCGCCGCCAGCAGCGGGTCGATCGCGCGCCTGCGCCAATAGGAAATGGCACCGGAGAACGAGGAGGCCGCGATGTGGCTGGCGACGGAGGCGACCGCGACCGCGGGCGCGATGCCGACGAAGATCAGCAGCGGCGTCATCAGGAAGCCGCCGCCGATCCCGAACATGCCGGAGACGAATCCAACCGCCGCGCCCATCGCCAGGATGAGGAAGACATTGACCGGAATGTCGGCGATCGGGAGGTAGAGCTGCACGCGCGTCGCTTCTTGTCGGTTCGCCGCGCGATCGGCGCAAGGCCGCATCACGGCGTGATGTCGTTCTGGTCGGGCATTCTCCGGCTGAACGAATCCGGTCGGCGCGCAAGAAGCAGGCGAACGCGGGTCGATTGCCGCGTTCTTGCATAACTGAAATCGGCGGGGGGAGGGACTAAAGAATCCGCTCCCGGGGGCATTTTTCGCCGCACTCGGCCGCCGTCTGCGGACGTGGTTGATAATTCAGATTAATGATGCCCGTGTCGCCTCACGGCCGATCGACAGGCCTGGTGATCAGGTTCAGCGCGAGCGCTTCCTTCGGGTTCAGCCAGCGGATATCGGAGGTTTGCGACATCGCCTCGACGATCCCGGAAGAGACGCCCATCTTGGTCATGTAGCCCAGCACCATGCCCTGGATGCGTTGTGCCTCGGCGAGGGGATCGCTGACGGGCGTGCTCGTCGTGAAGCGATGCACGCCGAGCCGCGAGCCCGCAATGCCATAGCGGGTCTGGCCGCCGGCATAGACCAGGACGCAAGCGCTGGCGCAGGACGCGGGGCGGAGCTTGCCCGAGGCGCCGGCGGTGGCGACCGCGGTGACCAGCCCGCGCGTGCGGATGACCTCGCCCATGATGGCGGCCTGGTTCAGCGCGCCGCCCGGCGACGACAGCAGCACGACGTCGCCCGGTGCGAGACGCGCCTCGCTGAGCCGGTCGCGGAACCAGCTCGCGCTGGCTGAGCCGATCTTGCCGCTGATCGCAAGCGCCCGCCGGCCGCGGCCCGATCCGTCGATGTCGACGTCGGGAATCACGGCCGACGTCATGCTGGCCGCGATGTAGGTCTCGCGCCAGAAGTCCCAGGCGCCCGGCGTCGACAGGTCCCGGTAAGCCTGGATGGCGACGCTCGACAACAGCAGCACGAAGATGATGATGGACCAGAGCGAGAACCGGAACGCGCGGGGCGGCGACGCCACGTTCCCTTGGGGTGTCGGCGGAGGCGGGGCCGAGGGGCGCCGGGCAAATGGAGACGGCGCCTGCCGCGGCGGCGCAACGCGGGGACCGGTCGGCGACGAACGGTGGCCCGTTCCATCATCCTGGCGATCGTCGACGGACAAGCCTGACCCTCCGGAACGCGTGCGCCGACGGCGCGGAACTGCGCGACTGTCTACACGGCGGAAGGCTGGAGGTATAGGACAGCGGCGCCGTCAAGGCGCCGCAGCCGTCTCGAACCTAGTGAGCCGGAGCGGCGAGCGCCGCGGTCCGCTTCGAGGGTTGCTTGACCGGCTTCGCCGCGGCGGGCTGCGCGGCAGCGCCGTCCCAGCCGCCGGCGGGGGCCGGCACGTTGACCGCATCGCTCGGCTGCGGCTCGGCGGTGAAGGTCTGGATCGCCAGCTTCGCGGCGGCCAGCGACTGCGGGTCGAGCCGCTTGGCAATATCGTCGCGCTTGTGGCCGGCGTCGGCGTCGCCCTGCGCGGCCGCGAGGCTGAACCACTTGAAGGACTCGGCGAGGTTCTGTTCGACACCGATACCGCGGGCATAGAGGATGCCGAGATTGACCTGGCTGTCGGCAACGCCGCGATCGGCCGCCTTGCGGAACCACTGTGCGGCGCTCTTGTAGTCGGCGCCCTTGCCGCCGCCATCGGCGTCGAGCACGGCGAGATTGTGCATCGCCTTGGCGTTGCCGCGCTCGGCGGCCTGCACATAGTAGCGTCGCGCCACATCGAAGTCGCGCTTCACGCTGAGGCCCTTCTCGTAGAAGGTGCCGAGCCGGAACATCGCGGGCACCACGCCGGCCTGCGCCGCGCGGGCATACCATTTGGCGGCTTCGTCGACATTGGCGGTCACGCCCTTGCCCTCGGCAAAGCGGACGCCGACTTCATAGGCCGCGGCCGCATCGCCCTTGATCGCGGCGGTGCGCAGCGCCGGACCGCCGATTGCATCGGGCAGCTTCTCGCCCGCCGGGATCTGGACCATGGCGAGCTTGCCGCCGAGCGGCGGTGCGGTCGGAATCGTGCCGGTGACGTCATTGGCGGCGGCTGTTGGCGTCGCAGCCGGCTCAGGCGCGGCGGCGGGTGCGGGCGCGGTTGCCGGTGGAATCGTCACCTGCGCGCTGTCGAGCGTGTTCGGCGCCGGAGTGTTGTTGGACTGGCGGCCGAGCGGGGTTGGCGAGGTCATCGATGGCCCCGGCACTGACGGCCCGCCCACGCCGGACGGCGCAGCCGGTGCGGGGGCTGCGGAATTCTCGGCAGGCGGCTGCGTGGCCGGCTCGCTGTGCTCGATCGCCGGCATCTGCGGCGCGGAGCTGGTGTCGAGCAGGTTCATCGCCATCTTGGCGGTCGAGAGCAGGATCACGACCACGCTCGCGCCGACCAGCAGCGAACGGATCTTGGAGGTGATGGTCGAAGGCTGTGCCTCCGGCGCGCCAGTCGCCGTCGCGCCGGCCGCGGCCGTGCCGGCCTTGGCGGCAACCGCCTTCGCGGCCTTGTCGGCCTTCTCCTTGGCCTTGGCTGCAGCCTTGCTCGCGGCGCGCGCCGCCTTCTCGTTGACGGGTTGCGCGGCAGCGGCCTGCGCGGCGCGGCGCGCGGCGGCGATGAAGCTCGATGTCGAGACCGGCTCCTTCTTGCCGGCGGGAAGGTCGCTGATCGCGCGCTCGGAATCCGCGATCCGCTCCGACGGCGAAGCGACGCGGCCGGAGGGGCGTGTGCCCGGTTCGAGCGGATGATCCGGCGGCAGTTCCGGTGCGATCGCGGCGCGTGCGGACGCCGCATGCGGCTCGAGGATCTCGCTGATCGCGCGCGGCGGCAGCGGCGGCGGTGGCGCGCTCTCGACCGGCTGCGCGGCATGGAATTCGCGCGGCGCGGACATGAAGTGCTCCTGCGCCAGCGCAGGATTGGGCAGTTCGGGCCTGTACGATTCAGGCTTGTACGCTTCAGCTTTGGGCTGCGCGACCGGCTGCGACATCGCCGCGCGCGGCATCTCCATCCGCGGAGCTTCCATCCGCGATTCGGCCGGCGCGGGAGCTGGCGGCGCGGTGCGCACCGTACGCAGATCGTTCTCGATCATCGCGAGACGATCGACGACATGGCCGAGCGTGTTGTGAACGGTCTCCAGCGAGTCCTGGGTGCGGCGGTCGGTCTCCGACTGGCTGAAGCGGATGTCGGACAGCTCGCGCTTCACCATGTCGACGATGCCGCTGTCCATCATCGACTGCGGCGAGGAGCTGACGTTGCGGGCGGCGTCGGCGAGCGAGGCGATGTGGGCGTGCTGCGCCTCGAGGTGCCGCATGATGTCATGCAGCCCTTCCTCGACCCGGCCGAGATTGCCGGAGCGCTGGTCGGCGGACTCCAGGCGCTCGAGCAGATAGGAGACGCGCTGCTCGAGATGGGTGAATGCCGACGAACTGTCGTTGCCGACCTGCAGGCGGTCGATCCGCTCCGACAGCGAGCGCAGCGCGCCTTCGATGGCATCGGTGTTGTCATAGCCGGCCGGCCGCTCGCGGGCCTCCAGCGTCGAGGCCAATGCGGCAATGCGCTGCTCGATCCCGGCGAAGGCATCGCCATAGGTCTCGGCGCGCGACATCTGCGACAGCTGGTCGACCTTCGCGGCCAGCGCATGCACGTCCCCGGAGAGCTGGAGCAGCGCGTCGTTGGAGGCGACGTTGGAGACGATGGCGCGCAGCGCGGCGATCGCGCTCTCGAGCTGATGCACCGTCGACGGATCGTCGTTGGCGCGCAGGATCATGTCGAGCTTGGCGCCGAGATTGCGGATCGCCTCGTCGTAGCCGGTGAGCTGCTCGGCGGGCGTCAGCGTGCGCAGCGCCTCGCGGATTTCCGACAGCGCGCGTTCGATGCCGGCGATCGCCTGGCCCTGGCCGTTGCGGCCCTCCTGGCGGATCTCGTCGATCCGGTGATGCAGCGAGCGGATCTCGTTCTCGATCGACTCGATCGCCCGGCGCGGCATCGCCTCGGTGATCGCCTGGCGGATTTCCGCAAGCTCGCCGCGGAAGGCCGCGATCGACTGCTCAATATGGTCGGGCCGCTGCAGCGCCTCGATCTGGCTCGTGATCTTGAGCAGATGACGCTCGAGCGAGGAGAAGTCGGGCCCGGCCGGCGGCGGCGCATAGGCGGGCATCGGCGGCGCGCTGCGCGGCGGCATTTGCCGTTGTGCTGATACATCGAGCTCGTTCTGGCGCGCGGCGATCTCCGCGATCGCGGAATCGAACGAGGCCGGGCTCAGCGGCGGCGAGGGGCGATAGACCTGGGCCGCGGCGCGCTCGACCGCCTCCGCCTGACGCAGCCGCTCCTCCAGTTGCCGGTCATGCATCTGCGACTCACGTTGCATCTGCGATTCACGCATCGGCTGCGGCCGCGAAATTTGCGACAGCCGGGCATCGAGGCGCGAAATCGCGTCGTTCAGCTGTCGTGCGACGGCGGGCTGGCCGCGCGGCACTTCGGCGCGCACCGCTTCGGCGCGCGTCACCGGCTTTGCAATTTGTTCGATCTGGCGGGTGATGGCATCGAGCCGCTGGTGGATATCGGCGACCTCGCGGCTTTCCCGGCTCGGCATCGGCTGCCGCTGCTCCATGCGCCAATCCGGCGGGCTCGGTTCGCCGACGGTGGAGTTGAGCCAGTCGTTCAGCGACATGCCGGCGCGGCGCGCAGCCGCCTCGGCCCTTTCGCGGACGGAGGGATCGATGCCGTCAACACTCCACGATACGCGCGAATTCATGATTCCGTCCGGTCCCGACTCCGGCGCTACACCCTGCGCCCGCAGCCTCCCCGCGCATTCCCGTTAAGAGACAATCGAATTCTGCGCTGGGCGTCTGCCTCAGCTGCTGACTTTTTCCCGTCACGGTAAATAACGGGTTAAGGAATGCGGCCGACGGGCTCTAAAGTTAGGGAATCCGGGAACCTGTTGCGCCGGATCAGGACAGCGACGGCGACTTGCGTTGCCGCCGAACTTCTCCTTCCCCCTGAAAGGGGGAAGGTCGGGATGGGGGGGTGCCGCACACACTGCTGCGTGTGGAGAGAGATGATCCCCACCCGCTTGCTCTGCGAGCAAAGCGACCTCCCCCTTTCAAGGGGAGGTCGGAGATTTGTTTCTAGCCGTTGCTCTCGCGCTTGCCGTCGTCGAGCGGCAAGACGTTGCTGCGGCCGGACATCGCCGACAGCGCGTCGAGCGCCTCCTCGCACCATTCCACCACCATGCGCTCATGGCGCATGCCGAGGCGCAGGCTGAGCATCTTGCCGACATCGGCCGGCGGCGCGGTGCCGTCGGGAAAGCGCTTGTTGAGCAGGCGCTCGTAGCGCTCATAGCGGTCGCGGTGATGCTCCAGCCGCGCCATCAGGTCGGTGCGCAGCGGCTCGATGTCGACGCAGTCGAGCGCATAGAGCCGGACCAAGAGGTCGTCCTTGATCGAGGGCGGAACGCTCGGCCGCGCCGCCCAGTGCTTCAGCGCCGCGCGGCCCTCGGCCGTCAGCGTGTAGACCAGCTTGTTCGGCTTGCCGGACTGCACCACCTCGCGGCCCTGGACGTGACCCTTGTCGCGCAGCCGCGAGAGCTCGCGGTAGATCTGCTGATGGTCGGCCTTCCAGAAGAAGCCGATCGAGGCGTCGAACGTCTTGGCGAGCTCATAGCCCGTCATCGGACGTTCCGTGAGGCATGCGAGGATTGCGTCACCGAGTGCCAACGCCCACCTCCATCTCAGTTCCCCAAAAGGCCATTCTGAAGTTCGCTTGACTTTATGCGTTACTGTGCATATGCGTCAATATGCATATGGTGATCGGCGTGCCGCCCTGTCGCGCGCGCCGGTGGTTCAGGCTTTTCTTAAACCCCGCCGCAGGAGACGTCCGAATGAGCAAGCCGGGCCTCGACAAGTGGTACGCCTACATGAAGTCCCACGACACCGCCGCTCTGTGGGATCTGCTGCATCCCGACGCGGTGTTCGAAAGCCCGGTCGTGCACACGCCGCAGCGCGGCCGCGACATCACTTTCAAATATCTCACCAGCGCCGCCAAGGTGCTCGGCGGTCCGACCTTCAAGTATCTCGGCGAGTGGCGCAATGACACCGGCGCGGTGCTCGAATTCGAGAACGAGATCGACGGCATCAAGCTCAACGGCGTCGACATCATCACATTCGATGGTGACGGCCGGATCACGCATTTCAAGGTGATGGTGCGTCCGCTCAAGGCGATCAACCTGCTGCATCGGATGATGGGCGAGGAGTTGATGAAGCAAAGCGGCGCAACGTCGCAATCACAGTCGCGATAGCATCTGCCGCGGACCTCCGGAACCGGATAAGGTCCGCTCCAACAAACCCAAGGACACGCTGCGCAGCGTCCGTCGCACATGCGGCCACGTGCCAGCCGGGAGACCAGCATGCCAACCTACAAAGCCCCCGTCGAAGACGTCAGCTTCCTGCTCAACGACGTTTTCCAGATCGACCGCTACGGCAATCTTCCCGGCTTCACCGATGCGTCGGCCGATGTGCGCGAGGCGATCCTCGGCGAGGCCGCCAAGCTCAGCGAAGAGGTACTGCAGCCGATCAATCGCACAGGCGATCTCGAAGGCTGCAAGCGCAATGACGACGGCAGCGTCACCACGCCGAAGGGCTTCAAGGACGCCTTCAAGCAGGTCGCCGAGGGCGGCTGGCTCGGCCTCTCGGCGCCGACGGAATTTGGCGGCCAGGGCCTGCCGGTGACGCTCTCGCAGGCGGTCAACGAATTCCAGATCTCGGCCAACATGGCGTTCTCGATGTATGGCGGCCTGACCATGGGCGCGACCGCGGCGCTGCTGGTGCACGGCACGCCCGAGCAGAAGAAGACCTATGTGCCGAAGATGATTGCCGGCGAGTGGACCGGCACCATGAACCTGACCGAGCCGCAATGCGGCACCGATCTCGGCCTGCTCCGCACCAAGGCGGTGCGCCAGGCCGACGGCAGCTTCAGGATCACGGGCACCAAGATCTTCATCTCCGCCGGCGAGCACGACCTCACGGAGAACATCATCCATCTCGTGCTGGCGCGCATCGAAGGCGCGCCGGCCGGCATCAAGGGCGTCTCGCTGTTCGTGGTGCCGAAGGTGCTGGTCAATGCCGACGGCTCGCTCGGGCAGCGCAACGGCGTCAGCTGCGGCTCGATCGAGCACAAGATGGGCATCCACGGCAATTCCACCTGTGTGATGAACTACGACAACGCCACCGGCTGGCTGATCGGCGAAGAGAACAAGGGCATGCAGGGCATGTTCGTGATGATGAACGAGGCTCGCCTCGGCGTCGCCGTGCAGGGCCTCGCGCAGTCCGAGGTCGCCTATCAGAACGCGGTCGCCTATGCGCGCGAGCGCCTGCAGGGCCGCTCGCTGACCGGCGTGAAGGAGCCCGAGAAGCCGGCCGATCCGATCATCGTGCACCCCGACGTGCGCCGCACGCTGCTCACCATCCGCGCCTTCAACGAGGCGGCACGCGCCATGGTGGTATGGACCGCGCTGAAGAGCGACGTCGCGCACCGCTCCAACGACGCCGGGGATCGCCAGGCCGCCGACGATCACATGGGCCTGATGACGCCGGTGCTGAAGGGCGTCCTGACCGACACCGGGTTCGCCAACACGGTCTCGGCGCAGCAGATGTTCGGCGGTCACGGCTATATCGCCGAGCACGGCATGGAGCAGTTCGTGCGCGATGCCCGCATCGCGATGATCTACGAGGGCGCCAACGGCATCCAGGCACTCGACCTGGTCGGCCGCAAGCTGCCGCGCGACGGCGGCCGTGCCGCGATGGCGTTCTTCGGCGAGGTCGGCGCTTTCGCCAAGGAGCATGGCGCCGACGAGGCGATGAAGCCGTTCATCACCCCGCTCTCCACCGCGCTCGGTCATCTGCAGCAGGCCACCGGCTGGCTGATGCAGAACGCGCTGACCAAGCCCGACAATGCCGGCGCCGCGGCGACCGACTATATGAAATTGTTCGGCCTCGTCGCGCTCGGCTACATGTGGGCGAAGATGGCCAAGGTGGCGCAGGACAAGGCCGCCGCCGGCACCACGCCGTACCTCAACACCAAGCTCGTGACCGGCCGCTTCTTCATGGAGAAGCTGCTGCCGGAGACCGCCGTGCATCTGGCCCGGATCCAGAGCGGCAGCGCCACCACGATGGAATTGGCCGCGGAAGCGTTCTGAAGCGTTTTCCAGCGAAGTGGAGACCGGTTCGCGTGAAGAAAACGCGTCAAACAAGAAAGCCTTGAAAAATTGCCGCCGCATCGCTGCGGCGGCGGGTTCTTCCGTATATATTATGATCCTCATATCAAGGAGGGCGTCATGCCTGAGGCATACATCTACGATCACGTTCGTACCCCGCGCGGCCGCGGCAAGGCCGACGGCGCGTTGCACGAGGTCACCGCGCTGGCGCTCGCCACGGTGCCGCTGAAGTCGCTCAAGGAGCGCAACAATCTTCCCGAGGATTCCGTCGACGACGTCGTGCTCGGCGTGGTCGATCCGGTCGGCGAGGCCGGCTCCGACATCGCCCGTTTCGCGGCGCTGAACGCCGGCCTCGGCGAGAAGGTGCCGGGCGTGCAGATCAGCCGCTTCTGCGCCTCCGGCCTCGACGCCGTGAACTTCGCCGCAGCCCAGATCATGAGCGGTCAGCATGAGCTCGTGATCGGTGGCGGCGCGGAATCGATGAGCCGTGTCGGCATCGGCGCCTCCGGCGGCGCCTGGCCGATGGATCCCTCGATGGCGGTGCCGGCCTATTTCATGCCGCAGGGCATCTCGGCCGATCTGATCGCGACCAAATACGGCTTTTCGCGCGATGATGTCGACGCCTACGCGGTGCAGAGCCAGCAGCGCGCGGCCAAGGCCTGGGACGAGGGCCGCTTCGGCAAGTCGGTGGTGCCGGTCAAGGACGTCAACGGCCTGACCATCCTCGCCAAGGACGAGCACATGCGCCCGACCACGACGATGCAGTCGCTGGCGCAGCTGCAGCCGTCATTCGCGGCGATGGCGGCGATGGCCGGCTTCGACGCGGTGGCGATCCAGTCGCATCCCGAGGTCGAGAAGGTCAATTACGTGCATCACGCCGGCAATTCCTCCGGCATCGTCGACGGCGCCGGCGCCGTGCTGCTCGGCAGCAAGGAGGCGGGCGCCAAGCACGGGTTGAAGCCGCGGGCGAAAATCCGCGCGTTCGCCAATATCGGCTCGGAGCCAGCGATGATGCTGACCGGCCCGGTCGACGTCACCGAGAAGCTGTTCGAGCGCTCCGGCATGAAGAAGTCGGACATCGACCTGTTCGAGCTCAACGAGGCCTTCGCCTCGGTGGTGCTGCGCTACATCCAGGCGTTCGACATCGATAACGCCAAGATCAACGTCAATGGCGGCGCGATCGCGCTCGGCCATCCGTTAGGGGCGACCGGCGCGATGATCCTCGGCACCGTGCTCGACGAGCTCGAGCGCACCAACAAGGAAACCGCCCTGGTGACGCTGTGCATCGGCGGCGGCATGGGCACCGCCACCATCATCGAGCGCGTCTGAGGCGAGGGAGCGAGCAACATGGCTTACAAGAATTTCAAGTTCGACGTCGACGCCGACGGCATTGCGCTCGTCACCTGGGACATCCCGAATCGTTCGATGAACGTGTTCGACGAGCTTTCGACCCAGGAAATCGACGAGATCATCAAGCAGACGACCGACGATGCCGCGATCAAGGGCGTCGTGGTCACCTCGGCCAAGGAGGCGTTCTGCGCCGGCGCCGACCTCTCGATGCTCGAGGGCATGAACCGCAGCTACGCGCAGCTTTTCCAGCAGAAGGGCGAGGAGGCGGCGAACCAGATGCTGTTCGAGCAGAGCCGCCGGATGTCGCAATCGTTCCGCGCGATCGAGACCTCGGGCAAGCCGTGGGTCGCCGCGATCAACGGCCTTGCGCTCGGCGGCGGCTTCGAGATCACGTTGGCCTGCCACTACCGCGTCGCGGCCGAGAACCCGAAGACCCGGCTCGGCCTGCCCGAGATCAAGGTCGGCCTGTTCCCCGGCGCCGGCGGCACCCAGCGCGTGCCGCGTCTTGTGCAGCCGGCGGACGCGATGCAATTGCTGCTCAAGGGTGAGGCGGTCAATCTCACCCGCGCCAAGGCACTCAACCTGATTCACGCCGTGGTGCCCGCGACAGACCTGATCAAGGCCGCCAAGGACTGGATCAAGGGCGGCGGCAAGGCGGTCGCGCCGTGGGACGAGAAGGGCTTCAAGCTGCCCGGCGGTCCCGTCTTCTCCAAGATGGGCATGCAGATGTTCCCGGCCGGCAACGCGATCTATCGGCGCGAGACCTGCGACAATTATCCGGCCGCGCGCGCCATCATGAGCTGCGTCTATGAAGGCCTGCAGCTGCCGATCGACGCTGCGCTGCGGGTCGAGTCGCGCTACTTCACCAAGGTGCTGCGCTCGAAGGAAGCCGCGGCGATGATCCGCTCGCTGTTCCTGTCGATGCAGGAATTGAACAAGGGGGCGCGCCGCCCGGCGGGCGTGCCGCCGACCAAGGTCAAGAAGCTCGCCGTGATCGGCGCCGGCTTCATGGGCGCCAGCGTCGGCTATGTCTCGGCGCAGGCCGGCATCGACGTCGTGCTGGTCGATCGCGACCAGGAGAGCGCCGACAAGGGCAAGGGCCACGCCAAGACCGTGGTTGACGGCCTGATAGCCAAGGGGCGGATGAAGCAGGACGCGGCCGACGCCATCCTGGCGCGGATTTCGACAACGGCCGACTACAACGTGATCGCAGACTGCGACCTCGTCATCGAGGCCGTGTTCGAGGACCGCAAGGTCAAGGCCGACACCTATGCCAAGGCGCAGCCGCTGCTCAAGCCGGGCGCCATCTTCGCGTCCAACACCTCGACCTTGCCGATCAATTCGCTGGCCGAGGAGTTCAAGGACCAGGGCAAGTTCATCGGCATCCACTTCTTCTCGCCGGTCGAGAAGATGATGCTGGTCGAGATCATCCTCGGCAAGAACACCGGCGACGTCGCGCTGGCGACCGCACTCGACTATGTGCGCGCGATCGGCAAGACGCCCATCGTGGTGAACGACTCCCGTGGCTTCTTCGCCAACCGTTGCGTGATGCGCTACATCTCCGAGGGCAACGAGATGCTGCTCGAAGGCGTGCCGCCGGCGATGATCGAGAACACCGCCAAGATGGCCGGCATGCCGGTCGGGCCGCTGTCGCTGCAGGATGAGGTCGCGCTCGATCTCGGCCTGAAGATCACCAAGGCGACCGAGGCCGATCTCGGCCCCAACGCGATCGACCAGGCGCAGAAGAAGCTGATGGTCGAGATGGTCGAGAAGCAGGGCCGCTTCGGCCGCAAGAACAGCAAGGGCTTCTACGACTATCCCGAGAAGGGCAAGGGCCAGAAGAGCCTGTGGCCGGGGCTCGCCAATCTGCAGCCGAAGCGACTCGATCCCGACACACTCAGCGTCGAGGAATTGAAGCAGCGCTTCCTGGTGGTGCAGGCGGTGGAGGCCGCGCGCACCGTCGAGGATCACGTCATCACCGACGTGCGCGAGGCCGATGTCGGCTCGATCCTCGGCTTCGGCTTCGCGCCGTTCACCGGCGGTGCGCTGTCCTACATCGACTTCATGGGCACCAAGAACTTCGTCGCGCTCTGCCACAGCTTCGAGAAGAAGTACGGCTCGCGCTTCGCGCCGCCGAAGCTGCTCGAGGAGATGGCCGCCAAGGGCGAAACCTTCTACGGCCGCTTCCCGCCGAAGAAGCAGGCGGCGTAAAGTCGCCGCCTTTCAAAATCGCGATGAGATGGCGAGGTCTCTCCGCTCCCTCTCCCCGTTCTTACGGGGTCGAGACGAGCGAAGCTCGCTCTTAGAGGGTTGGGGTGAGGGGCCATCTCCGCGAGTTAGATGCAGCGAGTTCGCGGCGACTCCCCCTCACCCGGATTGCATCTGTCGATGCAATCCGACCTCTCCCCGCACGCGGGGCGAGGTGATGCGGAGTCCGCTGCTGCGACCTGAGGTACAGTCATCGATCCGACTTGATCCTGTTGTGCGACGGTCATGCCGGTCAAAGTCCCGCCACGCTCGTTCCCCACTGGCACCACGCTGCTGGCATCACTCTTGCTGGTCGATCGCCGGGGCGACGATCAGCGTGAGGGTGTCGTGCGATGAGTTCTGCGCTCAGGGAAAATGCCGCGGAGGTCGTGGCGAAGGATCCGTTGCCTTCGTTGCCGCCGTCGCGGCGGTGGAAGCCGCTGCGTTTGCGGGGCAAGGGCCCGTCATGGACCGGCCTCGCGCTACTCGTTCTGGCCGCGGATATTGTGCTCGCCGCGGCGGTCTGGCAGGCCGTCAATTTCTTCAGCCATTGAGCCGTCGGTCCCCGGCGAGAGCAAGGCGCCGGCGAGATAGGCGAACTGGTTGAAGGCGAGGCAGGCGACGACGATCGGAGCGCCGGTGGCAAAGGAAAAGCCGTCGGATTGGAGCACGATCGCCGCGAGCACCGCGATCAGCGGCGACTCCAGCATCAATGTCCAAACCCGAAAGTACAAACTGGTTGCCAGCCCAACCAGGGTGCTGGTCAATAAAAGGGTAAAGGCGATCGTCACATTTTTAGACCAGTTGGAGCGGAGGGCGCCGCAGGTCATAGTCGGTCAGTTGGATCGCTCGAACAAGGACGGCCACGCCCTCAGCCGGAACTACACCGGCTTAGTATTAATCGCTATAATGCAGGTTAAATTGAGACTTTCCGCCTCCGGTGTCGAGAAAGGGGATCGGCGAATCCACAACAAAAAAGAGCCGGATCGATCGACCCGGCTCTATCGCGGTTGTGGTGAGCGAGCTCAGGCCGCCTTGAGCAGGCCTTCCTTCTTCATCGCCTCCTGCACCTTCGGGCGCGCCGCGACGCGGGCCTTGTAGGCGGTCACGTTCGGCAGGCCGGAGAGATCGAAGCCGAGCCGGTCCTGCGCCCACATGATCATGGTGAAGAGGTAGCCGTCGGCGACCGTGAACTGGTTGCCCATCAGATAGTCGCGTCCGGCGAGCTGGCTCTCGACATACTTGAACTTGCCCATGGCGCGGTCCTTGAAGAACGCCTTGGCGTCGTCGGCGAGCACGGGCGAGAACATCGGGCCGAGATTCTTGTGCAGCTCGGTCGTGGTGTAGTTCAGCCATTCGAGCAGCTTGTAGCGCTCGTTGGAGTCCCTCGCCGGCGCCAGCTTCTTGTCGGCGGCCTTGTCGGCGATCATCTGGATGATGATCGGGCCCTCGGTGACCATCTCGCCGGTATCCAGCGCCAGCGCCGGCACCTGGCCCTTAGGGTTCACCTGGAGGAAATCGTCGCCGTTTTCGAGCTTCTTGGCGCGCAGGTCGACCTTGACCAGGTCGTAGGGGAGCCCGGCCTCGAGCAGGGCGATATGGGGGGAGAGGGAGCAGGCACCAGGGGTGTAATAAAGCTTCATAGGGGTATTCCTTCCCTTGTTCTTGGCGTCCGGAGAGGGATTGCCTACATGCGCCTGCATGAAATAGTCAAGATTGATGCAGATGCATTCAGTGCGGTACACTCGGTTCCGGGACCTTTTGGGCTAGACCATGAAACGCAAGCTATCGAGCGAGGCGACGGCCGCCTGGATCCGCCTGATGCGGGTGCCGAGCCGGGTGCTGGACTGCGTCGAGCAGGACTTGAAGAAGGCCGGTTTTCCGCCGCTCGCCTGGTATGACGCCTTGCTCGAGCTGTCGCGCGCGCCGTCGGGCGAACTGCGCCCGGTCGAGCTCGAGCGCCAGATGCTGATCCCGCAATATTCGACCTCGCGGCTGATCGACAAGCTGGTCGACGAGGGGCTCGCCGCCCGGCGCGAATGCAAGATCGACAAGCGCGGCCAGTTCGTCGAGATCACCGAGGCCGGGCGCGAGCTGCAGAAGAAGATGTGGAACGCCTATTCCGCCGCGATCGACAAGCATGTCGGCTCCAAATTGTCCGACGCCGACGCGACCAGGCTGTGCGGTCTGCTCGACCGGCTCGGCTGCGCTTGCGGCGACGCTAAAGGCGACGTCAAGAACGAGACCAAGGCTGATAGCAAGGCTGCGCCTGCGCGAGACGGCGTGCCTGCCCGATGATATTGCTGATTCCATCATCCGCGGCCGTTGTGGCTCGCGGATGTCCCTGCCACCGCGCGCCTTCGATCGAAGCGCCCTTGAGTTGGATTATCTATGGCGCGTGACCAGATCGACATGACGCCGCTGCAGTCGCGCGACGAACTCGTGGCGTGGCTTGAAGCCGGCGTGAAGCCTGAGTCCGAATTCCGGATCGGTACCGAGCACGAGAAGACTCCGTTCACGCTCGAGGGCCATCAGCCCGTGCCATATGAAGGCGCCAAGGGCATCGGCGCGCTGCTCGAGGGCATGAAGCTCTTGCTCGGCTGGGAGCCGATCATGGAGCGCGGCAACATCATCGGCCTCTATGACGTCACCGGCGGCGGTGCGATTTCGCTCGAGCCGGGCGGGCAGTTCGAACTGTCGGGCGCGCCGGTCGAAACCGTGCATCAGACGCAGTCGGAATTGATGGCGCATCTGGCGCAGGTGCGGGAGATCGCAACCCCGCTCGGCATCGGCTTCCTCGGCCTCGGCATGACGCCGTCCTGGTCGCGCGCGCAGATCCCCGTGATGCCCAAGGGGCGTTACAAGATCATGCGAAACTACATGCCGAAGGTCGGCAAATACGGCCTCGACATGATGTTCCGGACCTGCACGGTGCAGACCAATCTCGACTTCTCCTCCGAAGCCGACATGGTGAAGAAGCTGCGCGTGTCGCTGGCGTTGCAGCCGATCGCGACCGCCTTGTTCGCCAACTCGCCGTTCACCGAAGGCAAGCCCAACGGCTTCCTGTCGTTCCGTTCCGAGATCTGGCGCGACACCGACAATGCGCGCAGCGGCATGGTGCCGTTCGCGTTCGAGGACGGCATGGGGTTCGAGCGCTATGTCGATTACGCGCTCGACGTTCCGATGTATTTCGTCAAGCGTGGCGAGGAATATATCGACGTCTCCGGCTCCTCGTTCCGGGATTTCTTCGCCGGCAAGAATGCCGCCCTCCCGGGCGAGCGTCCGACGTTGTCGGACTGGGCCAATCACCTCTCGACGATCTTCCCCGAGGTGCGGCTGAAGCGTTACCTCGAAATGCGCGGCGCCGACGGCGTGCCGTGGGGCCGGCTGCCGGCGTTGCCGGCGTTCTGGGTCGGGCTGCTCTACGACAATGACAGCCTCGATGCCGCCTGGGACATCGTCCGCCACTGGACCGCGCCGGAGCGGCAGGCGCTGCGTGACGACGTGCCGCGTTTCGGCTTCAAGTCGCGGATCAAGGACCGTTATTTGTTCGAGATCGCCAAGGAGTGCCTGATCCTGTCGCATGCCGGATTGCGACGGCGCGGCCGGATCGATCATCTCGGACGCGACGAGAGCCGCTTCCTCGAACCGCTCGAGCGCATCATCGAGGCCGGCCGCTCGCCGGCGGAGGAGATGCTGGAGAAGTTCAACGGTCCCTGGAAGGGCTCGGTGGAACCGGCCTATCAGGAGTACGCGTTTTAGTCCCCGCTTGGCCCCAATCCGGGCCCGAAACGCGCGCGAACGGCGGTGGTGTCGCACCCTCCGTTCATCCGCCGTACAGGTTCATGGCGTTCAAATGACGACCCGCTAAACGCGCGGGGCTGCGCGAATTTGAAAGCAATCTCATGGGGATAGGCCGCCACTTTAGGGCGTGTGTGGTGATGTTTGCGGTCCTTGCGGCCGCTGTCGTCGCGCGCCCGGCATTGGCGCAAACCAATTTCGACCGTCCCGGCGGCGACTATCTCAACGCGCCGGTGACGACGGGCGATCCGGCCGATTGCGCGCTGACCTGCGAGCGCGACCGCCGCTGCCGCGCCTGGAGCTTCAACTACCCGACCGACGCCAACAACGGCGCGGTGTGCTGGCTCAAGAACACGGTGCCGCCGCGGGTGCAGGACGTCTGCTGCGTCTCCGGGGTGCGCGGCGCGGGCGTGGTCGAACCGCGCAACGGCGCCATCGAAACCTCGATCGACCGCCTCGGCGGCGACTACAAGAATTTTGAACTGAAGAGCAGCGACGGCGACGAGGCCTGCCAGGCCGCCTGCACCGCCGACAACAAGTGCCGCGCCTGGACCTACGCCCGCCCCGGCTATGCCGGCCGCGACGCGCATTGCTTCCTGAAGAAGGAGATCAAGCCGCCGCGCCGCAAGGCGGGGTTCACGTCGGGCGTGGTGCGGTGAGTCCGGTCCCGGATTACGCTTCGCTCCATCCGGGCTACGAAGCTATGACAGGCTACTCCGCCGCCAGCACCGTGAGCTCCGGCCACAGCGCCTGCCACCGCTCAGCCTTCCTCGCATAGTTCGCGGCCGAAAAATTCGCGGTCCGGTTTGGCCGCACGATCATGCCGGCGACATCGTCGAAACCGTTCGGCGCATAGACGTCGTAGCCGCGCGTGGTGCGGCGGATGCCGATCTGCGTGTTTTCGGTGAGGAAGCGATCGATGCCGTCGGTCGAACGCGACAGCGCCGGGTAGGGCAGGCCGTGCTTGTCGGGATACCAGAGATGGACGCGGGCCTGGTTGCGCACCTCGATCGCGACACCGAGATGGCCAAGCCGCGCCTTGAGCTCACGGATCACCGCATCCTCGGCCTCCCATGAGGTATCCGGATCGAAATAGAAGATGTCGTGGTCGCTGATGCCGTGATCGAGCGGCCGGCCGGTCAGCGCGTTCCACACGGTCTGCACCAGGCAGCCGGCGACCAGCCACGCATCGGGCAAGCCGAGGCGGTACAGCTCGTCGGTGATGGCTTGATTGGCCGGGTTGCGCAGCGCCGCGGTGAGGAATTCGTCCTGGGTCACGACGAGGCGGTCGCGTCGTAGTCCCGGACTGCCTTCTTCGATGCCAGCGCGCGCCAGTGCCGGCGCAGCAACGGCTCGACGGTGGCGCGGTTGGCCTTCGACAGGCGGATCAGCACGGTCGGATAATCGCGGTAGTGATCGGTGAAGTAGAACACTTTGGGCTGATGCTCGACCAAGATGTCGCGCTCCTCCGATGGCACGCCCGGCATCACCAGGCTGTCGCCGTCCTCCTTCAGCCGCACCAGCATCTTGTTGCGCACCTTCAGCGCCGGCGTGCCGTAGGAAGAGCCGTCCTCGACCTCCGGCCACGCCAGCGCGATGTGCCTGATGTCGTCGAAGGTCACGACTGACCTCTCGCGGGGAATGTAGCCCGGATGAGCGAAGCGATATCCGGGACGGCCTCGACACATGCCCCGGATGTCGCTGCGCTCATCCGGGCTACGCGCTACACGTCTACTGCACCGAGGTGAAGAAGCGCGCGAGGCGGAAGCCTGAGAGCCAGGTCCAGACCGGCTGGCTGCGGATGCCGAGGTCCCAGGAGCCGACCACGGCGTCGGCGCGGCCGATCAGATTGTCGATCGGCAACAGGCCGACGCCGCCGTCGCGCACCGGCACGCGGCTATCGGCGGAATTGTCGCGGTTGTCGCCGAGCACGAACAGTTTGCCCGGCGGCACCGTCACCTCTTGGGTGTTGTCGAGCCGGCCATTGTCGCGGATCTTGAAGATCGCGTGGTTGACGCCGTTCGGCAGCGTCTCGATATAGCGATACGCCTCCTCGCCGCCGCCGCGATCGTCTTCGGCGAAGCCGGTGCCGTCGGGCTTCAGCGTCGCCGCATGATCGTTGATGAAGAGTTGACCCTGCCGCATCTGGATGCGGTCGCCGGGCAGCCCGACCACGCGCTTGACCCAGGCTTGCGAGCGGTCGCCCGGCCAGCGGAACACGACGACGTCGCCGCGCTTCGGCGTCTCGCCGAACACGCGGCCGGTTTCCGGCAGCGTGATCTGGATCGGCAGCGAAGCCGCGCCGTAGCCATAGGGATATTTCGAGGCGACCAGCGCGTCGCCGATCAGCAGCGTCGGCTCCATCGATCCCGACGGCACGTAGAACGGCTCGGCGATCGCGCCCTTGGCGAGGAACACGACGGCCACGATCGCAGCCAGTTGCACGGCCTGCCCGCGCCAGCTGGTCGGCTTGGCCGCCACGACTTCGTTTCCGCTGCTCACTAGCCCGTTCCTCCGACCGTAATCCGTTCCATCCTGAGCGTCGGCTGGCCGACGCCGACCGGCACGCCCTGGCCGTTCTTGCCGCAGGTGCCGATTCCCGTATCCAGCGCAAGATCGTTGCCGATCATGGTGATCCTGTGGAGATCGGTCGGTCCGTTGCCGATCAGCATGGCGCCCTTCACCGGCGCACCGAGCTTGCCGTTCTCGATCTTGTAGGCCTCGGTGCACTGGAACACGTATTTGCCCGAGGTGATGTCGACCTGGCCGCCGCCGAAATTGGCGGCGTACATGCCGTTCTTGACCGAGGCGATGATCTCGGCCGGGTCGCGGTCGCCCGACAGCATGTAGGTGTTGGTCATGCGCGGCATCGGCACGTGGGCATAGCTCTGCCGCCGTCCGTTGCCGGTCGGCTTCATGCCCATCAGCCGGGCGTTCTGACGGTCCTGCATGTAGCCGACCAGAATGCCGTCCTCGATCAAGACGGTGCGGTTGGTTGGCGTGCCCTCGTCGTCGATCGAGAGCGAGCCGCGGCGCGAGGCCATGGTGCCGTCATCCACCACGGTGACGCCCTTGGCGGCGACCTGCTGGCCCATCAGGCCGGCAAAGGCGGAGGTCTGCTTGCGGTTGAAGTCGCCCTCGAGCCCATGGCCGACGGCCTCATGCAGCATCACGCCGGGCCAACCGGCGCCGAGCACCACGTCCATCTCGCCGGCGGGCGCCGGCACCGATTCGAGATTGACCAGCGCCTCGCGCAGCGCGCCGTCGGCGGCGTCGCGCCAGGCCTTGGTCTCGATGAAGCGGGCATAGCCCTCGCGGCCGCCATAGCCCTTGCTGCCGCTTTCCTGCCGGTCGCCCTGGCCGGCGACCACGGAGATATTGACGCGCACCAGCGGGCGGATGTCGCGATAGCTCTCGCCGTCCGGCCGCAGGATCTCGACCACCTGCCAGGTCGCGGTGAGGCTGGCGGAGACCTGCCGCACCCGCGGGTCCTTGTCCCTGACATAGGCGTCGATCTCGCCGAGCAGCTTGACCTTGGCCTCGAATGCCGGCCCGTCCAGCGGGTTCTCGTCGCCATAAAGCTTGATGTTGGTGTGGGCGGGCGCCGCGGCGAAAGTGCCGGCATAGCCGCCGCGCACGGCCGCGACGGCATCCGCCGCGCGGATCAGCGCAGGGATCGAGACGTCGGAGGAATGCGCATAGCCGACCGCGTCGTCCTTGACCGCGCGCAGGCCGAAGCCCTGCGAGGTGTCATAGGTCGCCTGCTTCAGCCTTCCGTTGTCGAACACCAGCGCCTCGGTCTGCCCAAACTCCAGGAACAGCTCGCCGTCGTCGGCGCCTTCAAGTCCGCGGGCCACTTCGCGGCGGACGGCATCGCGGTCCAGATTGGCGCGGTCGAGCAGGGAGGTCGTGGCGGGATTGGTCATGGTCACTCCGACGCAGTGCGATTCCTTGGCGATTCCTGGTCATCCTTGCCTGAAGCCCAACTGATTGCCAGTGGGGAACCCGCAGCAGGGATTTCGGGGGATTGAAGCAGAGACGAGCGGAAAACTCATCTTACAACCCGGAAACCTGTACCGGTCCCGGTTCAGGCCCGGACGGCGATCACCAAAGATAGTGGTTGGGGTAGCAAACCGGGAGTGCCTGCGACCATGCGGTCGATCACAGTGCCCCGTCGGTGTCCTCACCTTGTCGTCATCACCTTGAGCGCCGATCCGCCTTCCGCGGCTGGCTTTCGCGCTCGTCTGCATCGCCCGATTGCGGCTTCGGCTGCGCGGTGCCCTGCGCCGAGGTCGGAAAGCCATGCTCCTGCGCCCAGCGGTACAGTTCGTCGAACACCGGCTTGAGCGCCTTGGCCGACGGCGTCATCTCGTACTCAACCCGTGGCGGCACCTCGGGATAGACGGTGCGCTTGACGAGGCCGTTGGCCTCGAGATCGCGCAGCTGCGTGGTCAGCATGTGCTGGGTCACGCCGGGGATCGACTGGCGCAGCTCGCCGAACCGCCGCTTGCGCTCGACCAGTTGCCAGAGGATGTCGCCCTTCCATTTCCCGGCCAGCACCGACAGCGCGCGATGAAATTGCGCCGACAGGTCGCCGTTGCACGGCTCGGACGCCGCCGGAGGTTCAGCAGGCTCAATAGTCAGTTTTTTCATACTACCTCACAAAAAGCATCCTACTTGTTCTTTTCATCTTACTCCCGAATTTAGACCACCGAAAGCCGCGGGCCAGCCGCCGATCGGTCGGGTGGCCCCGCGGCCCGGCCTTACGAACAACTCGGGAGTCATCAATGTCAGTTGCAGTTGCCGCGGCGCCGTCGCGCTGGAAATCCGTCAGCCTCTGGGTCGTCAGGGGGCTGCTCGCTTTAGCCTTTGCCGCCGCGGGCGCCGCCAAGCTCTACGGCGTGCCGATGCTGGTCGAGGAATTCGAGTATATCGGGCTTGGTCAGTGGTTCCGCTATTTCACCGGATCGCTGGAGCTGCTCGGCGCGATCCTGATCCTGCTGCCCCCGGTCGCAGCGTTCGGCGGCGTGCTGCTCAGCTGCATCATGGTCGGTGCCACCATCACGCATCTGTTCGTGATCGGCGGCTCGCCGGTGCCCGCCCTGGTGCTGCTGACATTGAGCGCAATCGTCGCCTACGCCAAGCGCAGCCAGTTCGCCCTGCTCGCGAGCGCGCCGTGAGGTGAGCGCGATGCGCGTCTCTCGCCGCAAGCTGGCGGTCGTGACCGGGCTGGTGCTGGCCTTCGCGGTGCCGTTCGCCGCGACAATGCTGCTCACCGGCTCGGTCGCGGCGGTCTCGAAGCCGGAGCCCAAGAAACTTGAGTCCAGCAAGCCGGAGCCGCGCGTGCACCGCCTGGTGCTGCCGATCAACAGCGACGACCCGACCACGATGCGGGCGCTGATCTCGACCGCGCTCAACCTCCCGAAATATTATCGGGAGCGCAATGAGCCGTTCGAGATCGAGGTCGTCGCCTACAATGCCGGCGTCCACATGCTGCGGGCCGATACCTCGCCGGTGAAGGACCTGCTCCGGGTGGTGAGGGGGCTCACGCCGGACATCCGCTTCGTGGTCTGCGAAGCCACCAAGCTCGGCATGGAGCGCGCCGAGGGACATCCGCTGGTCCTGCTCGACAATGTCGTCCTGGTGCCGAACGGGCCCGGGCGCATCATCGAATTGCAGGAAGCCGGCTGGTCCTACATCCGCTCCTGAGCGATGCAGCGATCAAGCCAAGTGGAGAACCCATCATGACGTCAGCTCACGCACCGACGCGCCGCGCCGTCGTCGCCGGTATGATCGGCGCCGGCGCCTCGCTCGTGATGCCCGCCGGAGCCGTGCGCGCAGCGTCGGGGCCGCCGCAGTTCGGCACCATCCGGCACCAGTTCACGCAGGTCGAAGGCGCCCGCCCGGTGCCGCAGGTTGCGATCCCCGTGCTCGCCGGCGGCGCGCTCGATCTCACCGCGTTCAAAGGCAGGATGGTGCTGGTGAACTTCTGGGCCACCTGGTGCGCGGCGTGCCGGACCGAGCTACCGATGCTGGACCGCCTTGCCGCGAGCGGCCGCAGCGATCTCGTCGTCGTCGCTGTCAGCACCGATCGCAACCGCGCGCCGGTCGCGCCCTACGTCAAGCAGCTCAAGCTCCGCCACCTCGCGATCGGCTTCGATCCGGGTGGCCTCGTGTCGCGCGTCGACGCCGCCGAGGCCGATACGCCGTTCGCGCTCTACGGCATGCCGATCACATTCTTGATCGGCGTCACCGGACAGGTCGAAGGCTACATGACGGGAGAGGCGGACTGGCTGTCCGCCGAGGCGAGCGGATTGTTCGACTATTATGCGGCGGGTGGGCGGTGAGCCGATCTGCCTGGCGTAGCCCGGATGAAGCGAAGCGAAATCCGGGAAGACACTCTCCTGTGCTGACGCCGGTCCCGGATTGCGCTGCGCTTCATCCGGGCTACGGCCTCTGCATTTGCGACGCCGGCCTAACCCCTAGGGCAATTTGTCATACCCCTCCGACAGGCCATTCAGGCTGAGCGGAAAGCCGATGCCCTCTTCCGGGGTCTCGAAGATGATGAAGGTCGCGGTCTTAGCGTTCTTGAGCTGGCCGAGCAGCTTGTCGTCCATCACGACCTCGGCGACGCAGCCATTGGGCAGGCAGCGGACAAAACCGGCGCGGCCGACGTCCTGATTGTCGAGCTTGAGGCCGAGGCCGGAGGGCAGCAGCACGCCGAGCGGCGCGACCACGCGCATCAGGCGGCTCTTCTGGTCGGCGGTCTTCAGCACGATCACAGTCAGGCCGGCGTTGGAGCGGTCTTCTGCTACCACGCTCTGGATCAGCGCGCATTGCTCGGCCTGGGCGCCGGGCGGGGTGTCGCAGCGGATCTGCCAGTCGCCGTGAACCGAGCGCACCGCGCCTTGCGCGTTTGCCGGCTGGGTCAGGCCAAGAGAAAGGCCAACAGAAAGGCCAAGGCAGAGGGCCAGAATCGCGAGGCCGCCGAGCCGGCTGGCCATCGTCAAACGAATGTTCGAAGCGCCCATCCGGGTCGATCCTTATAGATGTTCGGTCGGTCCGGCCGTCCGGCCGCCGGTAGCACGCGCGCCATGATGCGCTTCCCGGAAGCGAATCATGATCTCATCTTCTTGTTTGAGCATGATCTTTCGGGAAACCGGTCTCCACTTTTCCGGATCATGCTCAGGCGTCGACTGATACCGCAATGACGGCGCCTTGAAGGCGATCTTGAAGCCATTCTCGCGCCGGATTGGGGCAGCCCGCAGCGAATCAGGTTTCTGAAGGGTACCCCGCCTGTGGGTACATCCGGTAATCCCCCTGTCAAGCGGCATGGACAATTGGTCCAAGTGCTTTTGCTTGATTTTACGCGAAAAATCGCATGCGGCAGCTTCATCGCAGGCGCATGGCTTTCGGCCCCACTACTGCATTGCGAGCGCCGGAGAATTATGGTTTGAGAGGCTGGATTTCGACGCGTTCTAGCGATCTGGCTCCCGTACCCACCTTGACTCAGAGACGGGTATGTCCGGAAGGCCGTTTGTCAGGGCGGATCGTGCTGCATTTTCGGCCACATGCCGGGGGTGCTTTGGGGAATAATGCAAGGGAGCGCGAGCGGCATGAAGATGTCGATTGGCCGGTTGGGCAGGCAATTGCTGGGGTTGGCGGTAGCGGGTGTGGCGTCGATCGCCGCGGGATCGGCCTTCGCCGAGATGGGGCAGCCGGCTCCGTGGGAGCACACGCTGCAGGAAGCCGCGACCCCGGTGATGGAAAACATCATCTGGTTTCACAACTTCCTGCTGGTGCTTATCACCGTCATCACCCTGTTCGTGCTGGCGCTGCTCATCATCGTGGTGGTGAAGTTCAACGCCCGGGCCAACCCGGTCCCCTCCAGGACCACCCACAACACGCTGATCGAAGTGGCCTGGACGCTGATCCCGGTCCTGATCCTGGTCGGCATCGCGGTGCCGTCGTTCCGCCTGCTGTTCCTGGAGCTCGACGTGCCGAAGCCGGACCTCACGGTGAAGGTCACCGGCAAGCAGTGGTACTGGTCCTACGCCTACCCGGATAACGGCAAGTTCGAGTTCGACTCGCTGCTCGACAAGGACAAGCAGCCCCGTCTGCTCGGCGTCGACAACGAGATGGTGGTCCCGGTCAACAAGGTGGTGCGGATCCAGACCACCGGCGCCGACGTGATCCACTCCTTCGCGGTGCCGGCCTTCGGCGTGAAGATCGACTCGGTCCCCGGCCGCCTCAACGAGAGCTGGTTCAAGGCCACCAAGACCGGCGTGTTCTACGGCCAGTGCTCGGAACTGTGCGGCAAGGACCACGCCTTCATGCCGATCGCGGTGCGGGTCGTCAGCGACCAGGAATTCGCGACCTGGGTTGAAGGCGCGAAGAAGAAGTTTGCGACCAACCCGGCGAATTCCTACGCCTCGGCTGGTCAGGCGGCGCAGTAAGCCTCACGGCTTACGGCGCGGATGGAATAAGGGCGACGGGACCGCAAGGTCCAAGAGGGACTGCAAGGCAGGATTTTGAACATGGCGACAGGCGCAGCGACACACGACGATCACGCCCATGATGATCACGCCCACCATCCGACCGGATGGCGGCGTTATCTCTACTCCACGAACCACAAGGACATCGGTACGATGTACCTGGTCTTTGCGGTGATCGCGGGCATCATCGGTGCTGCGATGTCGATCGCGATCCGTGCCGAGTTGATGTATCCGGGCGTCCAGATATTCCACGAGACGCACACCTATAACGTGTTCGTGACCTCGCACGGTCTGATCATGATCTTCTTCATGGTCATGCCGGCGATGATCGGCGGCTTCGGCAACTGGATGGTGCCGCTGATGATCGGCGCGCCGGACATGGCGTTCCCGCGCATGAACAACATCTCGTTCTGGCTGCTGCCGGCCTCGTTCGCGCTGCTGCTGATGTCCACCTTCGTCGAGGGTGAGCCGGGCGCCAACGGCGTCGGCGCGGGCTGGACCATGTACGCGCCGCTGTCGACCTCCGGCCATCCGGGTCCTGCGGTCGATTTCGCGATTCTCTCGCTCCATCTCGCGGGTGCCTCGTCGATCCTCGGCGCCATCAACTTCATCACCACGATCTTCAACATGCGCGCGCCGGGCATGACCCTGCACAAGATGCCGCTGTTCGTGTGGTCGATCCTGGTGACCGTGTTCCTGCTGCTGTTGTCGCTGCCGGTGCTCGCCGGTGCGATCACCATGCTGCTGACCGACCGCAATTTCGGCACCACGTTCTTTGCGGCTGACGGCGGCGGCGACCCGGTGCTGTTCCAGCATCTGTTCTGGTTCTTCGGTCACCCCGAAGTGTACATCCTGATCCTGCCCGCCTTCGGCATGGTCAGCCAGATCGTCTCCACCTTCTCGCGCAAGCCGGTGTTCGGCTATCTCGGCATGGCCTACGCCATGGTCGCGATCGGCGGCATCGGCTTCGTGGTGTGGGCGCACCACATGTACACCGTCGGCATGTCCTCGGCGACGCAGGCCTATTTCGTCGCCGCCACGATGGTGATCGCGGTGCCGACCGGCGTGAAGATCTTCTCCTGGATCGCCACGATGTGGGGCGGCTCGATCGAGTTCAAGGCGCCGATGATCTGGGCGATCGGCTTCATCTTCCTGTTCACCGTCGGCGGCGTCACCGGCGTCGTGCTGGCCAATGCCGGTGTCGATCGCGTGCTGCAGGACACCTACTACGTGGTGGCGCACTTCCACTACGTGCTGTCGCTCGGCGCCGTGTTCGGCATCTTCGCCGGCTGGTACTACTGGTTCCCGAAGATGTTCGGCTACATGTACTCGGAGACCATCGCCAAGGCGCACTTCTGGTTTACCTTCATCGGCGTCAACCTGGTGTTCTTCCCGCAGCACTTCCTCGGCCTGTCGGGCATGCCGCGCCGCTATGTCGACTATCCGGATGCATTCGCGGGCTGGAACCTGATCTCGTCCTGGGGCTCCTACATCTCGGGCATCGGCGTTCTGATCTTCATCTACGGCGTGATCGATGCCTTCGTCCGCAAGGAGCAGGCCGCGAACAATCCGTGGGGTGCGGGTGCGACCACGCTGGAGTGGACGCTGACCTCGCCGCCGCCGTTCCACCAGTTCGAAGTGCTGCCCCGCGTGCAGTAAGTCCAGGACAACGCGGCGCACTTTAAGGGTGCGCCGCGCCTTTTGAGAGAAGCGAGACCTGATCTTGTCGGTTGTCGATCACAACGCCATCGAACTGCCCCGGATCTCCGAGGCCGAAGTGGGCGACTACATCGCGCTGTTGAAGCCGCGCGTGATGTCGCTGGTGATCTTCACCGCGCTGGTCGGGCTGATGATCGCGCCGGTGCACGTGCATCCGGTGCTGGCGTTCACCTCGATCCTGTGCATCGCGGTCGGCGCAGGCGCCTCCGGCGCGCTCAACATGGCCTATGAGGGCGATGTCGACGCGCTGATGACGCGCACCGCCAACCGGCCGATCCCGCGCGGCCGTATCACGCCGACCGAGGCGGCCGCGTTCGGCATCACGCTCGCTTTCTTCTCGGTGATGACGCTCGGCATCCTCGTCAACTGGGTGGCGGGCGCGCTGCTTGCCTTCACCATCTTCTTCTACGCCGTGATCTACACGATGTGGCTGAAGCGCTGGACCGCGCAGAACATCGTGATCGGCGGCGCCGCCGGCGCGCTGCCGCCGGTGGTGGCGTGGGCCGCCGCGACCGGATCGCTCTCGGTCGAGCCGATCCTGCTGTTCCTGATCATCTTCTTCTGGACTCCGCCGCATTTCTGGGCGCTGGCGCTGTTCCGCAGCGACGACTATGCGCGCGCCGGCATCCCGATGCTGCCGGTCGTCGCCGGACCCGACGCGACCCGGCTGCAGATCCTGCTCTACACCATCGTGCTGGTCGCGATCGCGCTGGCGCCGTGGCCGCTCGGCTATTTCGACGCGATCTACGGCGTCACCTCGCTGGCGCTCGGCGCCGGCATGCTGTGGCTCGCCATCGAGGTCTATCGCCGCTGCGAGGGCACGGCTGCCAATCGCGCCACGCGCCGGCTGTTCGCCTTCTCGATCCTCTATCTGTTCGCGCTGTTTGCCGTCCTCCTCGCCGAGGTCGTGGTCCGCGCGATTGCGCCTGTCTTCATCGGATAGGGAGCCGGGGGGCGAGATGGGGGCGCATGGGATATCAATGGACGAGAAACGCGAACCAGAAGGAATCGTCCTCACCGAGGCACAGCTCAGGAGCCGCCGCCAGCGCTCGATCGCCATCGCGCTCGCGCTCGGCATCCTGGTCGTGCTGTTCTTCGCCGTCACCCTCGTCAAGGGGCCAGCCGTGCTGGTGCGGCCGCTGTGAGTAAGATGGCGAACCAGGGACCGCAGCAGGGTGAGGGCGCCAAGGTCACGCGCCGCACGCTGACGCGCGACGCCGTGGTCGCCTCGATCTGCGGCTTCGTCGTGGTGCTGATGGTCGGCGCGTCCTACGCGGCCGTACCGTTCTACAACTGGTTCTGCCGCACCACCGGCTTCAACGGCACCACCCAGGTCGCGACCTCGGTGCCTTCGGATGCGCCGCTCGCGCGCACCATTTCGGTCAGCTTCGATTCCAACGTCGCGCCGGGCCTGCCCTGGAAGTTCGAGCCGGAGCAGAACACGATCGACGTCAAGATCGGCCAGGTGGTCACGGTCTACTACACCGTCACCAACCAGTCGGCGCGCACCACGACCGGCCAGGCGTCCTACAATGTCGCGCCGCTGACGGTCGGCGCCTATTTCCAGAAGATCAACTGCTTCTGCTTCACCGAACAGACCATGGCGCCGGGCGAAAAGCGCGAGATGGCCGTGGTGTTCTATGTCGATCCGGCGCTGGCCAAGGACAGCGAGAACGACACGCTGAAGACGATCACTTTGTCCTACACCTTCTTCCCCGTGCGCGACGCAACGCCGAAGCCCGTGGCGGCCGGCGAGGCGGAGCAGCGCAAGGGCGGCTAGTTCTGGAATTTGAGATTTAAGACGTGCCTTGCGGCACGCGAATGGAGAGACGGCAATGGCTGAGGCGCAAGTCAAGCATCACGACTATCATCTCGTCGACCCGAGCCCGTGGCCGGTGGTCGGCTCGATCTCGGCCTTCATCATGGCGTTCGGTGCGATCGGCTGGATGCACCACATGTTCTCCGCGGCACCGATCGTGTTCGGCGTCGGCACCATCGGCGTGCTCTACACGATGGCGAGCTGGTGGGGCGACGTGATCAAGGAAGCCCAGTACAAGGGCGACCACACCCGCGTGGTGCAGATCAGCCACCGCTACGGCATGATCCTGTTCATCGCCTCCGAGGTGATGTTCTTCGTCGCCTGGTTCTGGGCCTTCTTCAATTCGGCGCTGTTCCCGGCCGACGCGGTGCACGCCACCCGCGATGCGGTGTTCGGCTGCGGCGCCGGCACGGCGATGGGCGCCTGCTCGGTTCCGGGCACCTGGCCGCCGAAGGGCATCGAGACCTTCGATCCCTGGCATCTGCCGCTGCTCAACACGCTGCTGCTCCTGACCTCGGGCACCACCGTCACCTGGGCGCACCATGCGCTGCTCGAGAACGACCGTCAGGGCCTCAAGCAGGGCCTGATCCTCACCGTGATCCTCGGCGCCCTTTTCACCTGCGTGCAGGCCTATGAGTACGCCCATGCGACGTTCTCGTTTGGCGGCAACGTCTATGGCGCGACCTTCTTCATGGCGACCGGGTTCCACGGATTCCACGTGCTGGTCGGCACCATCTTCCTGCTGGTCTGCCTGATCCGCGCCTATGCCGGCCACTTCACGCCGAAGCAGCACCTCGGCTTCGAGTTTGCCGCCTGGTACTGGCACTTCGTCGACGTGGTCTGGCTGTTCCTGTTCATCTGCATCTACGTCTGGGGCCACGGCGCCGAGACGATGGCCCACGGCGCACACTAATTGCCGGCCGACGTGCTAAGAGGGGGCGGCCGAATGGCCGCCCTTTTGCTTTTGAAGAGAACCGATGACCGATACCCCGCCGACCGTCACTGAGAGCGCACTGCGCGGCATCGCCTGCCGCTGCCCGCGCTGCGGCAAGGGCAAGCTCTATTCCGGCTTCCTGACGCTGGCGCCGCGCTGCCAGGCCTGCGGCCTCGACTTCGCCTTCATCGATTCCGGCGACGGGCCGGCGATCTTCGTCATCATGCTGGCCGGTGCCATCGTGGTCGCGGCGGCGCTGATCGTCGAGGTGAAGTACCAGCCGCCGTTCTGGGTGCACGCCGCGCTGTGGCTGCCGTTGATCCTGGTCACCACGATCCTGCCGCTACGATCGATGAAGGCACTTCTGATCGCGCTGCAATTCCACCACAAGGCCGCCGAAGGCCAGTTGATCGAGCGCGACCCGAAATGAATGATACGACGACGCGTCGGCCGAGCGCGGCCGGCTTCGGCATTTTCACGTTGATCCTGATCGCGGTGTTTATCGCCCTCGGCCTCTGGCAATTGCAGCGCCGGGTCGAGAAGCACGCGCTGATCGCGGCGCTCGACGCGCGGCTGGCCGTCCCGACCGAGGCGCTGCCGCCGCCGTCGGCATGGCCGACGTTGACCTCCGCCAAGGATGAATTCCGCCGCGTCACGCTGACCGCGACCTATGCGAAGCAGCCCGACGCGATGGTGTTCAGCTCCGGCTCCGCGGTGCGCGACGACATTTCGGGTCCCGGCACCTGGGCGTTGCTGCCGGCGAAGCTCGCGAGCGGCGAGACCGTCGTGATCAACACCGGCTTTGTCCAGAACACGATGCAGGATCGCGCCTTCGAGGACCGCGTCGTCGGCCGCCTCGTCACCGGCGCGCCGGTTGAACTTACCGGCTATGTCCGCTTTCCCGAGCCACCGGGCCGGCTGACGCCGAAGGAAGATCCGGCGAAGCGGCTGTGGTTCGTGCGCGATCATCGCGCGATGGCGCAGGCGCTCGGTTGGGGCCAGGTCGCGCCGTTCTACATCGACCTCGAGGCTCCGGTGCCCGACAGCGGCACGCCGAAGCCCGGACCGCTCAAGGTGCGTCTCAAGGACGACCACATGCAGTACGCCATCACCTGGTTCTCGCTGGCCGCCGCGGTCACGATCGCCTTTGGCCTGTGGTGGCGCGGCCACCGGCGGCGCGCCTCTGGTCGAACCTAGTCTCATCATGGTTTGATTGACCCGCGAAGGAGACTTCGCGGCGAGCAAATCAGGGTGTGCCATGGAGAAATACGGCGCCGGGCCAATCGTTGTCCTGGACTATGACCCCAACTGGCCGGCCATGTTCGAGACGGAGCGCGCGAGGATCGAGCATGCGCTTGGCTCGCTGGCCCTGGCCATCGAGCATGTCGGAAGCACCGCAGTTCCGGGTTTGCCGTCGAAGCCGATCATCGACCTGATGGTCGGTGTTCCCAGCCTCGCGGAGGCACGGGAGCGCTGCATCGAGCCGATCGAGGCGCTCGGCTACAACTACATACCGGAATACGCGGCGTGGCTGCCTGGCGAGTTGTTCTTCCGCAAGGGCCCTCCGGGACCGTGGACCCATCATCTGCATGTGATGGAGCCATCCAATCCGCGCTGGGAAACGCTGCTGGTGTTTCGGGACTATCTTCGCGCGCACCCCGAGGCGGCCCGCGCCTATGCGGATATCAAGCAGGCCCTTGCTGCCTCCTCAAGGGAGGACATCGCGGCCTATCGCAACGGCAAAACTCGCTTCGTCGAGGAGACGACCGCGAAGGCCCGCGCGTGGCGCGCGGATCCGTCCGGTCGATAGTGCGGCCTTGCCACGCCTGCATGCCGCCGTAGCTCATGCATGGCCGCGCCGGGATCAATGACCCATAGGGGCGGGGCCGCCAAGCCTGACCTTGCGCAAGGTCAGCGCCAGCGGGATCGCCGACAGCGCGATCAGCATCAGGACCCAGAACGCGTCCATGTAGGACAGGAACGAGGCCTGGGTCTGCACCTGCTGCCCGATCCACTGGATCGCCTGTTGATGCGCCTGCGCCAGCGAACTGCCCTGGGCGACGAAGAAGTCGGTGATCTGGTGCAGCGTGTCCTGGTATTGCGGACTGGACGGCGTCACCTGCTCGACCAGCCGGCTCTGGTGGAATTGCTGGCGATGCGTCAGCACGTTGGACACGATCGAGACGCCGATCGAGCCGCCGGTGTTGCGCGCCGCGTTGATCAGCGCGGAGGCCTGGTCGGTCTTGTCGGGCGGAATGCCGTCATAGGACGCCGCCATGATCGGCACGAAGATCAGCGGCAGGCCGACGCCGATCAGCATGCGCGAGCGCGCCATGAACCAGAAGCCGAGATCGCCATAGACGTTGGTCATGCTGTACATCGAGGCGGCGATCACCAGCGCGCCGGCAACGATCAGGTATTTCGGCTGCACCCGGGCGGCGAGCCGGCCGACCGCGAACATCATCATCATGGTGACGACGCCGCCGGGCGAGAGCACGAGGCCGGCCCAGGTCGCGGTGTATCCGAAATCCTGCTGCACCAGTTGCGGCAAGAATTGCGTGGTGGCGAGCAGGATGGCGCCGGTCGCCAGCATCACCAGGAAGCAGGCGCCGAACTGCCGGGTTGCGACCATGCGCAGGTCGATCATCGGATTGCGCCGGGTCATCTCCCACGGGATCATCAGCACGAACGCCGTCGCGCAGATCACCGCAAAAGTGATGATGAAGGGCGAGGCGAACCAGTCGTCCTCGAGACCGCGGTCGAGCACCACCTCGAGCGCGCCGAGGAAGGTCGCGACCAGTGCGAAGCCGATGAAGTCGAACGTGTTGCCCTCGGGCTGCGCGCCCTTGGCTTTCGCGGTCGCGGGCTCCTGCAGCACGGCCGCGATCAGCGCGATCGCGAACACGCCGACCGGCGCGTTGATCAGGAAGCACCAGTGCCAGGAGAGGTTATCGGACAGCCAGCCGCCGAGCGTCGGGCCGACCACCGGCGCCACCACGACGGCAATGCCGAACACCGCGAACGCCTGCCCGCGCTTGGCCGGCGGGAACGCATCGGCGAGAATCGATTGTGCCACCGGCACCATGCCGCCGCCGCCAAGACCCTGCAGGATACGGAACAGTAGCAGCGCGTTCAGATTGGGGGCGAAGCCGCACAGGATCGAGCTGACGGTGAAGATGCCGAGGCAGATCAGGAAGAAGGTCTTGCGCCCGAGCGTGCGGGCGAGAAAGCCGGAGGCGGTCAGGATGATGGCGTTGGACACCAGATAGGTGGTGACCACCCAGGAGGCCTCGTCCTCGCTCACGCCCATGCCGCCGGCGATATAGGGCAGCGCCACGTTGGCAATGGTGGTGTCGAGCACTTCCATGAAGCTCGCGAGCGCAACCACGATGGCGATCAGCCAGGGATTGACGGTGGCGCTCGGCACCGGAACGCCTTTGGCGTCGATCGCGGCGGCACTCATCACAGCCTCCCGAAGCTCGACTTCTCAAGGCGCTCGACGAGGGACGGCGCCGCATCGATCCGCACTGTCGGGACGACGGACATGCCCGGGCCGAGCGCGACGTCGGTCGGCGGGTTGTCCATCACGATCTTCACCGGCACGCGCTGCACGATCTTGACGTAGTTGCCGGTGGCGTTCTGCGCCGGCAGCAGCGAGAACGCGGTGCCGGAGCCCGGCTGCACGCTCTCGACATGGCCCTGGATGGTGCGGCCGGGATAGGCGTCGATCTTCAGCGTCACCTTCTCGCCGGGGCGCATCTTGTCGAGCTGGATCTCCTTGAAGTTCGCGGTGACCCAGGTCTGGTCGGGCACGAACATCGTGAGATTGGTGCCGGCCTGCGCGAACTGGCCGACCGCGGCCGAGAGGTTGACGACGCGGCCCGGCTGCGCGGCGGTGACCGTCGTATAGGACAGATTGAGCTCGGCCTGGTCACGCTGCGCCTCGGCCTGGGCGAGGTTCGCGACCGCGCTCTTGCGCTGCGCCTTCAGCGACTCGACCTGGCGCTGCGCGAGGTTGAGCGTCGCCTGCGCGCTCAGCAGCGCAGCCTGCTGCTGATGCAGCTGCGAGGTGAACTGCTCGGAATTCTGCACCGTGCCGTAGCCGGATTGCTCCAGATGCTGGTAGCGCGTCGCCTGCTGCTGGGCGAACACCAGCGCCGCCTGCGCCTGGTCGACCTGGCCCTGGTTGGCCGATATCTGCGCCTGCTGCACGTCGAGCTGCGCATCGACATTCTCGATGTTGGCGCGGGCGGCCGCGACCTGCGCCTCGGCCTGCGCCAGCGCGACGCGATAGTCGCGGTCGTCGAGCCGGGCGATCACGTCTCCGGCCGCGACATGCTGGTTGTCGGTGACCGGGACGGCGGTGATGTAGCCGGAGATCTTCGGCGCGAGCGCGGACTGCCGTGCGGCGATGAAGGCGTCGTCGGTGGATTCGAAATGCCCGCTATAGTCCGTGTAGAGATAGCCGCCGCCGATTGCCGCCGCGAGCAGCACGGCGCCGATCGCGGAGACGACCGGACGGCGGCGCAGGAAGCCACGCTTCGGCGCCGTGCCGGCGACCTCGGGCGGGACGGTTGCCGGCGGGGCGGGCTGCTTGCCCGCGGGACGCTCCTGCGCCGGAGCTCGTGTCGTGATCTCCGGCCGCTCCGATGGGACATTGGGCTCATGCGAGGCCGGCGCCGAGGACGCCGCCTCGATGCCCTCATGTCCCGGTTGGTCGCGCTCCAAAACAGTGTCTTCGAACATGATGGCTGCTCCTGGCTAATAAGCGAGGTCCGGAGGGCCTTCGCAAAAGGAAACGATACCGTTCCGTTCTGTGCGGCAAATAGTCCCGCTGCGGCTCAGCGTCAATAAGAACGGAACTGTATCGTTCTATTTACAACTAGATGTGATAAGGCTATATTGCTTGATATTGCCGGCCTGACCGGCCCATCGAACCCGGGTCGATGCGATGACCACCAGTACCCTGAAGAAGCCGCGGGCAGCCAAAGCCAGGCCGGTGGAGGTGCGCGCCGGGCGGCCGCCGAAGGAGCTCGCCGGCGAGGTCGATGCGCGGATTCTCGAGGCCGCGCGCAAAGTCTTCCTGCAGCGCGGGTTCGAGGGCGCGAGCATCGACGAGATCGCGGAAGCCGCGCGCTCCGGCAAGCGGACGATCTATGCGCGCTTCCGCGACAAGCGGGCGCTGTTCACGGAAGTGGTGACGCGGGACATCCTGTCACGCATCGCCGAGTTCAAGGCCGATCCGCCGGTTGGCGCGACCATCGAGGAGCGCCTCACCAGCGTTGCCTCGACCCTGCTGCATTGGGGCTTCGACGCCGATCGGATCGGCCTGATGCGGCTCGCGATCGCGGAGGCGCACCGCTTCCCGGATCTCGCCGCCAACGTCAACCGCAGGGCGCGCGCGCTCAGCACCGAGCTCGGCATTCACCTGCTGCGCGAGCTGACGCAATCCGACAAGCTCGGCAAGCTGCCGGCCTTCGCGCCCGAACAGCTGCCGACCACGGCGCGGATGTTCCTCGACATCATCGCCGTGCCGATGCTGCTGCGGGCGTTGTTCGAGGTGGATCTGAAGGCGCTCGATCCCGAGATCGACGCCCATGTCGCGCGCGGCGTCGCGTTTTTCGTTGCTGCATGCCGGACCGGCTGGGTGGAGAATCCCAAGCCATAGGCATGCTCAGTCCGGCGCGCGCTCCACGGTGTGACGCAGCCAGACCATGCCGCCTTCCAGCGTCTCGCAATGGGTGAGCCGGAGCGACTGTCCGGCGCCGGGGCGGTCGCCGTCCGGGCCGTGATAGTCGACGATGCTTTGCGATCCGGCGACGCCGTCGACCGCCGGAAAGATCAATGTGCTGAACTCGTCGATCAGCCCGTGCTTGAGGAAGGCGCCGTTGATCCCGCCGCCGCCCTCGAGCAGCAGCGTCTTGGCGCCGAACAGGGCGGCCAGCTGCGCCACCGCGCCCGGCAGATCGTCGCCCTTCGTGCCGGCAAACAGATAGGACGCACCGTCCTCGCGCAGTTCGGCGAGATGCGCGTCGGACACCTGTTCGCCCAGCACCGCGACGGCATGATCGCCGCCGACATTGTCCTTGCCGAAATGCACGCGGCCCGACGGATCGATGCCAACAGCAAGCTTGCGGCCGTTACGATTGCCGAGATGCGCCTCGCGCGGCAGCCCCGGTGGGTTGGCGATCTGCCGCTCCGTTCCCTTGGCCATCTCGTTCATGGTGACGCGGCCGATGATCCATCCATCGGCATCGAAGCCGTCATGGATCCGTTCGTAGTGCGAGCGCAGCACGTCGGCCGGAATCCCGGCGGCGGCCTTGGTGAAGCGGCTGGGATGCAGCCGGCCGTCGATCGACGTGCCCATGTGGCAGATGATGTGGGGGCGCATAGGCTGAACTCTTCGGTGGGGATGACCGCGCCGCAGGGGCGGGTGGGGCGGTTTCAGATTTATAGGCGCGCAGGCAGGTTCTCAACGCCGATAACGCCGCGGCGATTCAACTTCGCTTGTTAATCGAACCAGCCGTGCCGCTTGAACCAGAGCACCGGCAGGATGCCGCTGGCGATGATCGCGGCCCAGGCCAAGGGATACCCAAACGTCCAGCTCAGCTCCGGCATCGCCTTGAAGTTCATGCCCCAGACCCCGACCAGGATGGTCGGGGGAACGCCGACCACCGACACGATGGTCAGGATCTTGAACAGGTCGTTCTGCTGGATGTTGATGAAGCCGAGCACGGCGTCCAGCAGCAGCTGGATCTTGTCCGACAGCCGGGTCTCGTAGTCGCCGAGCGAGGCGACGTCCTTGGTGACGGCTTCGAGCCGGCGCTTCGATGCCGATGTGATCCATTCATTGCCGACGTCGTCGGCGAAGCTCGCGACCCGGCCGACGCCGAGCAGCACGTCGCGCGCCTTCGCCAGCCGATCGGCGAGCTCGCCGATGTTCTCCAGCGCCTCGCGCAGCCTGCGGCTGGAGCGCACCGGACGCTTGGTCCGTACCAGGCCGCCCTTGAAGACGCCCCGCGACAGCCTGTCGGTCTTGGCGCCGAGATGCTCCAGCACGTCGGCGCCGCGATCGATCATGGCCTCGAGCAGCGCGGTGAACACGCACATGCCGTTCTGCAGGCTCTTGTCGGTGCCGATCCGCTTCATGACGTCGTCGAACGTGGTCAGCTGCGCGAACCGCACGGTGACCAGCACCTTGGGGCCGATCACGAAGCCGATATTGGTGATCTCGGCTTCGTTGTTGTCGTCGAGCCGCACCGCCGGCGAGCTCAGATAGAGCCGGTCATGGTCGGTGATCAGGCGGCTCGACGCCTCGATCTCGCCCAACGATCGCTCGGACGGGACGCGGATGTCGAGCACGCGCTCGACGAACTGCTTTTCGTCCTCGGTGGGATCGAGCAGATCGATCCAGATGATCTCGGACGGCAATTCCGCGCCGATGCTTCGCCAATCAGAGGTCGCCGACCTGTACAGCTTCAGCAATGATCGGGCTCCATGCATGGTGGGTCGTGCGTCCCACGACAATCGCGAGGGCCGCAGGGCCGTTCCATGCATTTGGAAGCCTGCCGGCACTCACTTCAGTCGATGAGAGGTTCCGCCGAGCTTTCTCAGCCGACGCAGGTCGCTTGCGGCCTCCGAGAGCAACCAATCGCGAAACGTCACGATCTTCGGCAGGTTTGCCGTCGCCTTCGGGCAGAGGATCCAGTAGGTCTTCGACAACGGCAGCGACTGCGGAAACGGCCGCGCCAGATGACCGTTGATGAGGTCCCATGCCGCCAGCGTGGTGCGCGCCAGCGCAATGCCTTGCCCATTGATGGCGGCATCAATCACCATGCTGGCGCGATTGAGGACCGGGCCATGCGTAGCGGCAGCATCGTCAAGTCCCGCTTCCTGAAGCCAGTTCTTCCAGTCGGCGCGACTGTCCATATGGATCAGCGGAAACTTCAGGATGTCAGCGGGGTTGTTCAGGCGTCGCTTGCCGGACAATAGCTTTGGGCTGCACACGGCAAATAGCTGCTCCGGGCTCAGCCGCACCGCGTCAAGCCCCGGCCAGTTGCCGTCGCCATGGCGTACCGCGAGATCCACTTCCTCGCGCGCGAAGTCGACGTGGTGCAGCGTGGCGGAGACGCGCAGGTCGATGCCGCTATGCGCCTCAACAAAGTGGCCGAGCCGGTGCACCAGCCATTTCGCCGCAAAATCCGGCGAGGTCGAAACCGTGAGCACACCGGTATTCTGCCGCTGCAACAGCCGCTCGGTGCCGATCGCGATGCGATCGAGTGCGTCGCGCACGACAGCGAGATAGTCGCGTCCGGCCTCGGTGATGATCAGGCGCTGGCGCTCGCGGTTGAACAGCTTGATCGCGAGCTCCGCTTCCAGCGCTTTCACCTGATGGCTGACCGCGCCCTGCGTGACACAAAGCTCTTCGGCCGCGCGCGTAAAACTCTCGTGGCGCGCGGCCGCCTCGAAGGCCTTCAGGGCATTGAGCTGCGGCAGGCGTGGGCGCATCGCAATACTTCATGAGAAAAATTAGGGCAGGCACGAGAAACGATGCTTTGCGGGAAACCGCCCCGCGCCATTATTGAACAGCTCCAGTGCAGCATTTTCAAGCAATTTGGAGCCCCGTCATGTCCGTCCTATTAACCGATACATGGTCGATCCCGCCGGTGCCCGCCGCCGACCCGGCCACTCCACATCATCAATCCAGCTCAGGAACGTCGCCAGGCGCTCCGCGCCCCGGATGGTGGAGCTTGCTTGACCGGCCGTTTCAGCGCATGGCGCTGCGCGCGATTGCCGATGACCCGCATCTGCTTCGCGATCTCGGCCTGACGCGCGAAGAGGCGCTGCGCGAGGCCTCCAGGCCGTTCTGGCGCTGAGACCAAACAGAAAGGAGAAACGGATGTCCGATCCGATCGTCTACGGTTTCCCACGCAGCAGTTTTGTCAACATCGTCCGCTTGATCCTCACGCACAAGGACGTAGCTTACCAATTCCACGACCTTGAACCGGTCATGGGCAAGCCCGATCACCTGGCGCTGCACCCGTTCAACCGTGTCCCAATTCTGAAACACGGCGATCTCACCGTCTACGAGACGAGCGCAATCGCCGCGTATGTCGACGAGGCCTTTGGCGGCGTATCGCTGACACCGAAAGACATCAAGGCGCGGGCGCGTATGAACCAGTGGATCAGCGCTGTTAACAACTATTACTACCCCTACATGATCTATCACGTGACGCATGAGCGTCTGGTTTTCCCGGAGCTCGGCATTGCCCCGGACGAGAAGGTCGTGGCACATGCGCTGCCCAAGGTCGAGACCGGGCTTGCGGTGGCCGAGCGCCAGCTTGCGCACGACAAGGATTTTTTGCTCGGGGACGAACTCTCGATTGCGGATTTCTATCTGCTGCCGAGCACGTTCGCCTTCAGCCTCACTGCCGAAGGGCAGTCGATGTATCCGAAATTCCCGGCATTCTGCCGCTGGCGGGAACGCATGGACAATCTGCCCGCAACGCAAAAGGTTCGCGCCGCCGTGCAACGGGTGCCGATCGAACACGCGCGCGAATGGGCTACTTCGCACCGGCCGAAATATTGACCGTCTCTGTTCGCGTGCAGAGCGCCCGGTTCCGGGCCAGAAACCCGTTTGTTTCCGAACAAAGGCGATGACGGAGCGTTAGCGCAGAGCAAGAGGAAGGGACAACACCATGAAGAATTCCATATCGGTTGCGTTCATCTCCGCGGTCGCAATGACCTTCGCATTCGCCGGAAGCGATGCAAAAGCACAGTCTACGCCTGTCCAACAGGCCCAGCCGCCTCAGCAGTCGGAGCAAACCCGCGAGCAGGATCGCAGTCGCGCCGAGGACGTCAAGATCGGGCGTGACTGGAAGGCTCAAGGCGGCGAGAAGGACCACGCCGGCCAGGCAACACCTGACGACAGCCATCAGACTGTCGGTCGAGACTGGCGAGCCCATCCAGAGAACCGGGACCGCCAGTAGCTATCGAGGCGGAATTGGCGACGCTTGGTGCGCGGCGTGACCTTCGAAGAAGGAAAGCGGAAAGCCGAAGGTCAATCCCGCACGTATCTCGTTTACCGGATGGCCTCCTGTGAGCGCGTGCCGGACCGCGATGTCGAAGCTGAGGTCGTCGCGCACACGATAGATCAGCCCGACCAACCCCGAGAACGTCTCCTCCTTGCCAAACTCGTTCTCGTAGAAGATCTCGGCGACGGGGCGCACCGTCCAGGTCATCGGTCCTTCGACAATAGCACCCACGAACACGTCGCCATGATGGTCGCGAGTGATGGCTGTCTCGGCATTCAGGTGAATGGTGCCCCAATCCCAGCGCTGCGAGACGATGCCGGCCAAGCTTACGCCAACGCCCGAATTGCCGGTACTGTCAGGAAGAAGGACGCCAAATTCGGTCGCAATGCTCGGACCGGTCTTGTCCTGCAGGCTACCGGGTACGACCACGTGCTTGAGAAACGCTCCGGCTGCAGTCAGGCTGGTCAGCCCGGGCGGAGAGAGCGACGTTTGTCCCTGGCCTTCGAAGACGGCTTCCCAACTCTCGCTCAAACCGTAGTTGAGAACCCAGGCCGGCGCGATCAGGCTCGTTCCACTCTCATCACGCAAACGTCCGGCCGGCTGCAGCTCGACCTCCATCTCACCTTTCTTGGCAACGGCGGCATCGGTGGCATCGAAGGGGCGATAGGCCGAGGCGGGGTCAGACCAGGCGATCAGTCCAAGAGCGACCATGAAGCGAGGCGCAAGGCGTCTCGAGCTGCGAAAGCCCCGGCTGCGTTTCCACATGCGCCGTCTCCCCACAAAGTCGATCTCAAGGCATTGGCTTGAACACCCAGATTGCCGCCGGTCCGGCAGGCCCCGCGCGGACCGCAACAAACATACGGTCCATCTCCGGCACAAAGAGCGATGTTCGTGCGCCCGTCGCCGTCGGCAGGCGCGCGATCAGTCGATAGGCCGCTTCATCAATCTCAAATACGTCGACGTATCCACCGCCGCAGCTCACATAAATGCGTCCGCGCTTTGCATCTACAAAGAGGTCGTCGGCATCGCCGCAAGTACCGGTGGCTGCAATCACCTTGCCGTCGGTCGAAAAGGCTGCAAGCTCGGCTGGGCTGCGATACACCAGGAGAACGCGACTTCGTTCGTGATCGATGGCCATCGCGAAATTACCGCCCTTGTCCAACGGCCAGCTGGTGAGTTGTTTCCCGGAAGCAACGTCCACCACCGCGACGGCTCGCGCGTCAGGCAGATTGACAAAGATGCGCCCACTATCGGGCTGAAGCTGGAAGCTTTCCGGATGTGCCTTAAGGAGTAGGCTCCGAACCTTTGTCCGGGTGGATGGGTCGACGACCGCCAGGCCACCATCGCCATAGCCGACGATGACGCGCTTGGCCGCCGCGTCGACCCGGATATTGTCGGCGTCGCTGCCGAGTTCGATTCGCCCGGTCGCCTTGTACTCGTTGGCTTCGTACAGCTGCACCGATCCGTCGCGGGCGTTGGCGACGTAGAGGGTGTCGGTCGACGGCTCATAGCCGACGCCTTGGGGGGCGCTCAATCCGGTAATGGTTCGAAGCAAACTGCGCGCAGCCAGATCGACGACGCCGACGCTGTCATTGCCGAGCTCGGCCACGAACAGTCGCTGCCGGTTCAGGTCGACCGCCAGGTGATCAATCCGACCGCGGACATCGCCGAGCAGGATTTTCGTTTCGAGCTGAAGGGGCGTTTTGTCTCCTGCCGATTCAGTTGCCGCTGCCAGCGTCGGAATGAGGGCGTCGATGCGCCGGACGATCTGATCCCGAGCCGACTCATAATCATCGATACCCAAGGGAATGCCGGACCAGTAGGTCACGTCGGCCCGTCCGTGCCGCTCGGCGGGGATCTGATCGAACGCCACCACCTGGTCCGCCGCGGCCGTGTCGTCCACGGTCAGCTGTTGCGGCGCGTTGGCCGCCTCCAGACCATCGAGTGCAAGGCCATCTTGGACCCTGACCGGCACCGACCGATAAAGGTCGATGCCGCGTGAGACCGCCCTGAATCGCAATCCGCGCTCCTGGGCAGCCTTGTTGAAATAGGCCGCCGCCATCTGGCTGTTCACTACGCCGTGCAGGCAGACAAAGACAACGATCTTGCCATCGTCCGCCGGCGCCGGCCGAGCCGATGTCAGCGCGATCGCAAGCAATATGGCGGCAACGCGCAGCGTCGCCTGGGCACTCCTGAGCAGCGTTCGCGTCGTCAGCATCTCACTTCAGCCCGGTTAGCACCCACGCCGGTTGCAAGGGCGCCCCTGTCATTTCTTGCAGGCTTTCTTACACATCTGATACTCGGACTCGCAGGTCGGCCCGGCATAGTTCTTCATGCACGCCTTTTGCTGATCGGCGCAGACCCGACAGCTGGTCTGGCCGATCGCAGCGTCCATCCCCACGAGAACTCCGACGACAACCATGGACATGATCGTGAGGCTTCGCATCGTTGATCCCTCCAAGACCAGAGTCAGCTTTTTGTCGTGGCCGTCTTGTCCAGCGCGGCGCGCAGGCCCTTGGCGAGCTTGATGGCGTCGTCATTGGCCCAGAAATGCATGAAGAACAGGCGCGGCTGTTCATCCAGCATGTGGCTGTGCAGCGCGGTGACGTCGATGCCGTGCGTCCGCAGCGCCATGATGACGGGGTTGACCTCGTCATTCGTCAGTACGAAATCACCGGTGATCGCCGCCTTGCCGCCGCCGGTCGGCTGGAAGTTGATGCCGATGGCGACGCCCATCGGACCGACCGGGCTCAATGCCATGCCCTGTTCGGTGATCGGATCGCGGCGGGGCACGTTGAACTGATAGACGCCGCCATTGGCCTGGCCCTTGACGCCGATGATCTGGTCGAGCTGAGCGGTGTCGAGATCGATGGCCGGCGGCGGCGCGGCCGTCGCCGCTGCCGTGAGCGGCGTCTTGCTTTCCGCGAGGCCATCCCGGATCGCGGCGGCGATCTTAACCGGGTCGCCGTGGCCGGCGACGTGCATGTAGAAGGTGGCCGGGCTCGCGCCAAGCAAATGGTTGTGCACGGCCGTGATCTGCAGGCCGTTTCCGATCATCTTCAGCATCACAGGGTTGATCTCGGATTCGAGCAGCACCAGGTCGCCCATCGCCATGACGCCGTCGTGCATGGGCTTGAAGGCGACCCAGCCACCGAGCGCCAGCGCCGGCTTGATGGTGACGCCGTCGAGCGTCACCGCAAGATCGCTCCGCGGAAAGCCGTAGCGATGCACGTCGCCGGTGACGGCGGGTTTTCTGCCCAGCACGTCGTCGACCTTCTGCCAGTCGATCGCCTGCGCATGGGCCGACGAGACGAACGGCTCGGTGAACACCTGCCAGTCGATCTTTTGCGCGCTTCCGCCCGTGGCGAAGAGGCACGCACCGACGCCGATCAGCGCCGAAATCGTGTGTCGCATTGGATTGCTCCCTTGAACCTGGTTTTCGATGCGTCGGAGCCCGGCTCTATTGCTTCGAGAGCCCGACGATGGTTCGGAACCCGGCGATGCTCTGCACCGCGATTTCGACGGGATCGCCGAAGCGGACGGCATTGAAGATCAGGCCGTCCTGAACTTTGAACGATTCGATCCGGTCCGGAGACAGCTGTATCAGCAGCGCGTCGTTGCGTTCATCGACGCGATCGACGACGCCGCGCAGCGTCTCGCTCGCCTGCGGATGGACCGTCGCCGCCTGCAATGTGACGGCCGCGTCCTGCTGCTCGTCGAGGGCGGCCGGTACTGCCAGGGTTGCGCCCGGCCACAGCACCGCCATGCACAGGGCCACAATAGCTCTCATCATGATTGTCTCTCCATCGATCGGTCGGCGGCTTTCGCGCGCGCAAGCTCAGTCCCGCTCCTGGACCTGGCCGCTGCTGTCGATCACGAGCCGCACCGGCTTGCCGTTCTTCATCGCCTTCGCCGTCGTGCCTTCGGCCGTCGACTTGACGTCGGTGACCTGGGCGTAGCCGGCGGCGCGAAGTTTCGCGACCAGCTCGTCCTGCGTCAGGGCATGGGCCGGCATGGCCGCACCCACGATCGTCAGTGCGAGAATCAAGTGGGAGAGTCTTCGTCTCTGCATGGTTGTTCTCCTGGTTGTGTTGTGCTGCCCCAGGTTCTTCCGATGCGTGCCGCTCCGCTCAGATGATGCCCGCGAGGCGCAGCAGCACGCCCGTGATGCAGGACGCGGCGAGGACACTGAGCATCCCGACATTGAAGCGGAAGATCGGGATCGCGGCGGCGATGGACAGCGCCAGCGCCGGCCAGTCGACGCTATCGGGCACCGGCGCGTCGAACGACAGGCCAAGCCCATGCACCGGCGAGGTTTGCCGAAACAGCGTGTGCAGCGCGAACCAGATCGACAGATTGAGGATCACGCCGACCACGGCGGCGGTGATCGCCGAAAGCGCGCCCGCCAGCGCCTTGTTGCCGCGCAGCGCCTCGATGTAGGGCGCCCCGACGAAGATCCACAGGAAGCACGGCGTGAACGTCACCCAGGTCGCGAGCAGCCCGCCGAGCGTGGCGGCAAGCATCGGCGACAGCCCGCTCGGCTCGCGGAACGCGGCCATGAAGCCCACGAACTGCACCACCATGATCAGCGGGCCGGGCGTGGTCTCGGCCATGCCGAGCCCGTCCAGCATCTCGCGCGGGCTGACCCAGTGATAATAGTCGGCGGCCTGTTGCGCGACATAGGCGAGCACGGCGTAGGCGCCGCCGAACGTCACCATCGCCATCTTGCTGAAGAAGATCGCGATCTGCGTGAACACGTCGCCGGGCCCGAGCGCAATGAGCAGGGTGAACACCGGCACCAGCCAGAGCGCGAGCCAGATGGCGCCGACCCGCAAGGTGCGCGATGCGTTGGGACGGACATGATCCGGCACCGCTTCACCGAGCATGCTGTCGATCACGGCGGAATTCTCGCCGCCATGCTCGATTGCCGCAAATTCCGGCCTGCCGAGGCGTGCGCCGACCAGCCCTGTAACCGCGGCGGCTCCGATGATCAGCGGAAACGGCACGGCGAAGAAGAAAATCGCGACAAAGGCGATCGCGGCGAGCGCGATCATCACCCGGTTGCGCAGCGCGCGCTTGCCGACCCGCACCACGGCCTGGATCACGATGGCCAGCACCGCGGCCTTCAGGCCGAAGAACAGCGCCTCGACAAACCCGACATTGCCGTATGCCGCGTAGATATAGCTGAGGCCCATGATGGCGAAGACGCCGGGCAGGATGAACAGCCCGCCCGCCACGATGCCGCCGAGCGTCCGGTGTAGCAGCCAGCCGATATAGGTCGCCAGCTGCTGCGCCTCCGGCCCCGGCAGCAGCATGCAGTAGTTGAGGGCGTGCAGGAAACGCCCCTCCGATATCCAGTTCTTCTCCTCGACCAGGATGCGATGCATCACCGCGATCTGGCCGGCCGGTCCGCCAAAGCTCAGGATGGCGACCCGCATCCAGACCAGCAGCGCCTCGTTGAAGGAGATGCCGTGCGCGGGCTCGTGCCCGCGCGCCTTCGCTGTCGTTGCGACGTCGGTCATGGCTTCACCTTGCTGGTCGGCCAGTTGTGCGTCTCCTTGGTCGCGTCGCGGCACCATCGGTAGAAGGCGTCGTAGAGCAGCAGCCCGGCGCTCAACTGCTCGAGGTCGTCGTCGAACATGCGCGACAGGCCGAGCGAGGCGGCGAGCAGCCCGGGCGCCTCCGGCGAAAGCTCGAGCCGCGCGGTATCGGCCGCCCGCACCATGGTCGCGAGCCGCTCCAGCGCCGGCGTCGCGAGGCCGAATTCCTTGACCATCACGTCGAAGGTGCAGAGTTCGCCGCGATGGCTCCAGAACACGTTCTCGATGTCGAACGGCGTGGCGTCGAACCGTTCGGCGACCGCCTCGACCTCCGCCGATGTGACGAACAGGAACACCGCCGCGGGATCGACGAAGCGGCGGATCAGCCATGGACAGGCGATGCGGTCGATCTTCGGCCGCGATCGCGTCACCCAGACGGTGCGGCCCCGCCCGTCGCGTTTCGGAATCTTGTCGGCGGGAACGGTGGGAAGGTCCGCTTCCCGCCAGCCGAGGTGGCCGCCCTCGAGAATCTCGGCCGTGATGTTGCTGCAGCGGAGCCAGGCGGCGGTGCCTTCGGCAAGCTTCTGCCCCTTCTGGCAGACCACGACCACGGACTGGCCGGTGAGGCGGGAAGCCCAGTCCTGGACATCGCGATGGGAGTAGCGGACCGCGCCCGGGATCAGGCGCGGATCGGCGGCGAAATCTTCATCGAGGCGAACGTCGACGAGCGTCGGCGCCTTGGCCGTGCCGATGAGACGGGACAATTTTTCGGATGAGATCGATGTGTATGACGACATGGTGCGCCCTTGGTGACAGGACGCGATTCTTGGGCATGTCGCCTCGCGGGGAGATCGCACATCCCCGTAGCCGCATCAAAAACCCTGATCTCCGGGCTGTCAACCGGACTTTGCCGAATCCGCAGCAATCGCCGATCGACAGTCACGAAAACTTCATCGGGCAGTTTGGAACGAACGTCCGCCGCAGGAGCGGCAGGCTGCCCCCTTCAATCGCCAACCGAAGCTGGCTCGCGCCGATGGGTCACCTCTCCATCTCCGGCGAGTTGCGAATAGGAACATACAATTCGTTGCCGAGTTGCGCGGTGGCAGGGACCAGCTCAGGTAGACGCCGGACACTGCGAACGTGTCGCGCTCCCGCCTGCATTCATTGGAGCAATGCCGATTGATGGACAGTCATTATTGGCATGCGACGCCTGTTGCGCTTGTCGCCATGCTGCTCATCACAACAACCGGCGGCGCTCTCGCCCACGATCATCAGCACCCCGACTTGAACGGTTGGTATGAGGGCTTGCACAGCAGCAAGGGGCCCTGCTGCGATGGCACGGATGCGCAGCACATTGACGACGTCGACTGGGAAACCAGGAACGGCCATTATCGGGTGCGCATCGATGGTGAGTGGGTTGACGTTCCGAACGAAGCCGTCGTGCCCGGGCCGAACCTGTCCGGCCGACCCATCGTGTGGCCCTACTACATAGACGGTCACCCGAAGGCGCGTTGCTTCATGCCTGGAAGCATGGGCTGACGCCCGTCGCTGACATCCCGCGCCCGCCATGCCTCGATGCGCGCCCAGCCGGCCGACAGCGTGGTTGACCAATATAGGGTACCCCCCTATATTACAATCATGTCGCATACCATCAAGCACAAGTCCAAGCTCGTCGGCCGGGTTCGCCGCATCAAGGGCCAGCTGGAGGCTGTCGAGCGCGCGCTGGAGTCCGAGATTGGTTGTGCCGACGTGCTGATGCTGGTGGCCTCGGTTCGCGGCGCCATCAACGGGCTGACCGCGGAATTGCTCGAGGATCACATCCGCCACCACGTCGTGGATCCTGCCCGTGAAAAGGATCCCGAGAAGGCGCAGGGCGCCGCGGACCTGATCGACGTCGTTCGTACCTATTTGAAGTGAGTGCCATGACCGACCTGTCTCAGCTGCTCCAGCAGAGCAGCGCGCATGCGTGGCTGTTCGTGCCCAGCGCGATCCTGCTCGGCGCACTGCACGGGCTCGAGCCCGGCCACTCCAAGACGATGATGGCGGCCTTCATCATCGCGATCCGCGGCACCGTGGTGCAGGCGGTGTTGCTCGGCCTGGCGGCGACGATCTCGCACACCGCCATCGTCTGGATTGTCGCGCTCGCAGGGCTTCATTTCGGCCAGCAATGGTCCGGAGAACGCAGCGAGGCCTGGCTGCAACTGGTGTCGGCGGTGATCATCATCGCGATCGCGGCCTGGATGGCCTGGCGCACCTGGCGCGAGCAGGCTGCCGAACACGATCACGATCATCACCATCATCACGACGAAACGCGCCGGCTGGTCCTGGCCGGACAAGCGCTGTCGCTCGAGGTCTTCGAGGAAGGCGTGCCGCCGCGCTGGCGGTTGCGCAGCGAGGCCGGTGTGCTGCCGGCGGCCGGCGACGTTGTCGTCGTGACGATCCGTCCCGACGGCAGCGAGCAACGCTTTCGTTTCGCCGGCCACAACGGCTATCTGGAAAGCATCGACGAAATTCCGGAGCCGCATGCGTTCAAGGCGCGCGTCTTGGTGCGGGCGGACACGGCGGAAGTCCTGTTCGAGGAACACGACCATGCGCATATGGATCTCGGCGACGAGGACGACGCGCATGCGCGCGCGCACGCAGCCGACATCCGCAAGCGCTTTGCCGGGCGCACCGTCACGACCTGGCAGATCATCCTGTTCGGCCTGACCGGCGGGCTGATTCCGTGTCCGGCGGCGATCACCGTGCTGCTGCTCTGTCTCCAGCTCAAGCAGTTCAGCCTCGGCTTCGTGCTGGTGCTTTGCTTCGGCATCGGGCTTGCGATCACCATGGTCTCCGCCGGTGTTGCGGCCGCGCTGAGCCTGCGTCATGTCGAGCGCCATTGGGCCGGCTTCAGCCGCTTTGCCCATCGCGCTCCCTACGTGTCGGCGGCGCTGATCGTGCTCGTCGGCCTCTACACGGGCTGGCTCGGGTTGCACGGGATCACGGCGTGATCCGGGATCACGGCCTGATCCACTTCGCCCCGCTTGCATCTTGAAACCTGCGCGAGGTGGTCTAGATTTGCCTCAAGGGGACAAGGCAGACTCCCCGTGAGACCTCGGTCCAAGCTCTGCGCGACATTCACCGTCGTGGAGCTTTCACATGGACACCGAACCACACACACTTCTTCGTTCCGAAAATCGTCGTTGCAGGATCGCTATCCTGTCGCGTGGCGACGCCGCGTCGCGCCGAGAGGCGACGGCGCAAAACAGCCGTTTTGCCCGCGTCTTCGAAGCGCTCGCCGCCTCCGGCATCGAGGCCGTTCCCGTCGTCTATGACGAGACATTCGCCGATGCCGTTCGCGACCAATTGCTGACCATGGACGGCGTTCTCGTCTGGGTCGATCCGATCCATCAGGGCAAGACGCGCGCGGCCCTCGATCCGCTGCTGCGCGAGGTCGCGGCGAAGGGACCGTGGGTCAGCGCGCATCCCGACGTCATCCTCAAGATGGGCGTCAAGGACGTGCTGTACCGGACGCGTCGCCTGGGCTGGGGCGCCGACACCCATCGATACGCCACGGTCGATGCGTTCCGCGCCGAATTTCCCGCGCGCTTGCGCGCGGGCGGTCCGCGCGTGCTCAAGCAGAACCGCGGCAATGGCGGGCAGGGCGTCTGGAAGGTGGAAACCGTGCCGAACACCGACGCGACGATTCGCGTGCTTCATGCGCTGCGTGGCAGCCGGCCGGAGGAGATGTCGCTGGTTGACTTCATGGCGCGCTGCGAGCCGTATTTCGGCTGGGGCGGCTGTATCGTCGATCAGGCATTCCAGCCGCGCCTGCCCGAGGGCATGATCCGTTGCTATGTCAGCGGATCGAAGGTCGCGGGCTTCGGGCACCAATTGATCAAGGCCTTGATCCCGCCGCCCCCGCAAGGCCCGGATTCTCCGGAAGCTCAACCTGGACCGCGCATCATGCACGGCCCCGATGCCCCGCAATTGCAGAGGCTGCGAAGGTTGATGGAGGACGAATGGATCCCGCAAATGATGGCCGCGCTGACGATCGATGAAGCGTCGCTGCCGGTGATCTGGGATGCCGATTTCCTCTACGGTCCGCGCGACGTTGATGGTGCCGACACCTATGTGCTCTGCGAGATCAACGCGAGCTCGTGCTTTGCGATCCCCGACGAAGCGCCGGCGGCGATCGCGCAAACGGTCGGGAATCGCATCGGCCGGAACATGGCGAGCGTGAGGTGAGCACGCCCTTCAGGCTCCCTCTCCCGCATTCGCCAAGAGGCGACGGCGGATAGGTGGGGGAGGGAGCCTGCCGCCGATGCTTGACGCACGCGTGGGTCGTCAATCAATTTGTTCTGATTTTCGGAATTCAACTTGACAGGTCCCCCAACTCAGATGTTCAATACATCCATCTCACCCGATCGAGGGGCGCTTCGCGGTCGTCACGAACGCGGCGTGGGATGCGGTGGACGCCGAGCGTGGTGCTGACGAGAGCGCGCGAAGCGGACGGTGAAGTCGTGTGGTCCTGACGCCCTAGCGGCAGGTGTCTTTTCGCATTGCGCGATGCGCGTTGTGAAGACGGTGACAACAAAGCCCAGTCTCACCGGGGAGAGCACGTATAAGCCGTAGCCCATCGCGCAGGGAAAGCCGGGCTGCTCCGGTTACACCTGTGGTCCTACCGCCGAGCTTTCTACCCATTGCTCGGGGCCCATGGGTGCGATCGGCGCCCGGCCTTCCATGCGCCCTCTGTCCAAGAGAGGGCGGAACGAACAGCAACGCTCGGACAAAATCGTGTCGCGAGAATGTGGATGTATGGCTCACAGATCGTGCAACACACTCGGCGTCGTCCCGGCGAAGGCCGGGACCCATTACCCCAAATGCCAATGATCGCGCGACGCTGGGGCCACAGCCTTCTTCAACTACTCGACCCTGTGGTTATGGGTCCTGGCTTTCGCCAGGACGACAACGATGAGTCCCCTCCACAACAACCGCCGCGGAGTATGGGTCCCTGCTTTCGCAGGGACGACGGTTGTGTTTGCGGCGCGCCCGTCAATCTCCCTCAGCAGCGCCGCTCACCACTCGTCCCGCGACCCCGAAGCGCGTGCTTCGGGCTACCCATTGCCAGTCCGATCTTCTATGGTGAACCGTTCGGGTCGCATGAGGCGAACTCGATAAATCCATGATATCAAAGGCTTAAGGCTCTAATCGAAGCCTTTGGAGGGCGGTTTGACGCGGTATATCTCGACCAGGGGTGAGGCCCCGGTGCTTGGCTTCTGCGACGTGATGCTGACCGGGCTTGCCCGCGACGGCGGGCTCTACGTGCCCGAGACCTGGCCGCAGCTGTCGCCCGAGACCATCGCCACCTTCTTCGGCCGTCCCTATTGGGAGGTCGCGGTCGAGATCATCCGTCCGTTTGTCGCCGGCGAGATTTCCGACGCCGAGCTCGGCCGCATGGCCAACGAGGCCTATGCCACGTTCCGTCATCCCGCGGTGGTGCCGCTCGATCAGGCCGGGCCGAACCAGTTCCTGCTCGAGCTGTTCCACGGGCCGACCCTGGCGTTCAAGGACGTCGCGATGCAGCTGATCTCGCGGCTGATGGATCACGTGCTGGCCAAGCGCGCGCAGCGCACCACCATCGTGGTCGCGACCTCGGGCGATACCGGCGGCGCCGCGGTCGAGGCATTTGCCAATCTCGACAATGTCGACCTCGTGGTGCTGTTCCCGAACGGCCGCATCTCCGAGGTGCAGCGCCGCATGATGACGACGACCGGCGCCGCCAACGTCCACGCGCTGGCGATCGAAGGCACCTTCGACGATTGCCAGGCGCTGGTGAAGGCGATGTTCAACAACCATCGCTTCCGCGACACGGTGGCGCTGTCGGGCGTCAACTCGATCAACTGGGCGCGCATCGTCGCGCAGGTGGTCTATTACTTCACCTCGGCGGTCGCGCTCGGCTCGCCGCAGCGCACCGTCGACTTCACGGTGCCGACCGGCAATTTCGGCGACATCTTCGCGGGCTATGTCGCGAAGCGGATGGGGCTGCCGATCCGGAACTTGCGCATTGCGGCCAACGTCAACGACATCCTGGCGCGCACGCTGAAGACCGGCATCTACGAGGTGCGCGAGGTGCACGCCACGACGTCGCCGTCGATGGACATCCAGGTGTCGTCGAACTTCGAGCGGCTGTTGTTCGAGGCGAGCGGCCGCGACGCCGATCAGGTCCGCCGCCTGATGGCCTCGCTGAAGCAGTCCGGCCGCTTCGTGCTGCCGGATGCGACGCTGGCCGCCGTGCGCCGTGACTTCGACGCCGGCCGCGCCGACGAGACCGAGACGGCGGCGGCGATCCGCGCCGCCTGGCGCGAGGCCGGCGACCTCGTCGATCCCCACACCGCGGTGGCGCTCGCAGTCGCCGACCGCGACACCTCCGATTCCAGGATTCCGAACATCGTGCTGTCGACCGCGCACGCGGCCAAATTCCCCGACGCGGTGGAAGCCGCCTGCGGGGTGCGTCCGCAGCTGCCGGTCTGGCTCGGAGGCCTGATGAGCAAATCCGAACACATCACGGTCATGAAGAATGATTCTGCCGAGGTCGAGCGCTTCGTGCTGTCGGTCAGCCGTGCTGCCAAGCAGGGAGTTGCCTGATGGGCGTTGAAATCACCAAGCTGCCGAGCGGCCTGACAATCGTCACCGACACCATGCCGCATCTGGAAACCGCGGCGCTCGGGGTCTGGGCTGGCGTTGGCGGGCGCGACGAGAAGCCGAACGAGCACGGCATCTCGCATCTGCTCGAACACATGGCGTTCAAGGGCACGGCGCGGCGCTCCTCGCGCGAGATCGTCGAGGAGATCGAGGCGGTCGGCGGCGACCTCAATGCCGGGACCTCGACCGAGACCACGGCCTATTACGCGCGGGTGATGAAGGCGGATGTGCCGCTGGCGCTCGACGTGCTCTCCGACATCCTCGGCAACCCGTCATTCGTGCCGGACGAGCTGGAGCGCGAGAAGAGCGTCATCGTGCAGGAGATCGGCGCGGCGCAGGATACGCCCGACGACGTCGTGTTCGAGCATCTCAACGAGCTCTGCTATCCGGAGCAGCCGATGGGGCGCTCGCTGCTCGGCACCGCCAAGACGCTGAAGGCCTTCGACCGCGACATGCTGCGCGGCTATCTCTCGACGCATTACCGCGCCCCCGACATGGTGGTCGCGGCCGCCGGCGCGGTCGATCACGCGCGGATCGTCGAGGATGTCACGCAGAAGTTTGCAAGCTTCGAGGCCACGCCGGCGCCGAAGCCGCAGGCCGCGATGTTCGGCAAGGGCGGCTCGCGGGTGGTGCATCGCGACCTCGAGCAGGCGCATCTGACGCTGGCGCTTGAAGGCGTGCCGCAGACCGATCCGTCGCTGTTCTCGCTGCAGGTCTTCACCAACACGCTCGGCGGCGGGATGTCGTCGCGGCTGTTCCAGGAGGTGCGCGAGAAGCGCGGGCTGTGCTACTCGATCTACACCTTCCACGCGCCCTACACCGACACCGGCTTCTTCGGCCTCTACACCGGGACCGATCCGGCCGACGCGCCGGAAATGATGGAAGTCATCGTCGATGTCATGAGCGACGCGGTCGAAACCCTGACCGAGGCCGAGGTCGCCCGCGCCAAGGCGCAGATGAAGGCCGGCCTGTTGATGGCGCTGGAAAGCTGTTCATCCCGGGCCGAACAATTGGCACGCCATGTGCTAGCCTATGGCCGGCCGCAGACGGTGGAAGAACTGGTGGCGCGGATCGACGCGGTCAGCGTCGAATCGAGCCGCAACGCCGCCCGTGCCCTGCTGGCGCGCAGCCGGCCCGCCGTTGTCGCGCTCGGCAGCGGCAGGGGTCTGGACACGGCGGTGGCTTTTGCGGAAGGATTGACGACGTCGAAGGCAAAGACGCTGCTGCATTAAGAATTCTGCTTACCTCGCCCCGCGCTTGCGGGGAGAGCATAGGCCGCCTACCGGCGGCCGTTGACGGACATACGCCGAGGCGGAGCCTTGGCTATGGCCGAAGGCTTCGGGTGAGGGGTAGAGCCGCAAAACCGAATCTGCGGCGAGACCCTCACCCCGCCCCTCTCCCCGCAAGGGCGGGGCGAGGGAGAAGTGGCGGGGAGTGTTGGGCCATGGCCCTGTTTCGTTTGCCGTCCAATGGACCCGCTGCACTGATGCCGCGCGGTCACGGGCTCTTGCTGCGCGCGCCGCAGATGTCGGATTTCCCCCAATGGGCGCAGTTGCGCGAATTCAGCCGCGCCTATCTCACGCCGTGGGAACCGATCTGGCCCTCCGACGACCTGACCCGCGCCGGCTTCCGCCGCAGGTTGCGCCGCTACACCGAGGATATCGCCGCCGACCGCTCCTATCCGTTCATCATCTTCCGCGAATCGGACGGGGTGATGATCGGCGGGATCACGCTCGCCAATGTGCGGCGCGGCATCGTGCAGGCCGGCACCATCGGCTATTGGGTCGGCCTGCCGCACGCCCATCGCGGCTACATGACGACGGCGCTGCGGGTGCTGCTGCCCTCGCTGTTCGGCGAGCTCAATCTGCATCGCATCGAGGCGGCCTGCATTCCCTCCAATGCCTCGTCGATCCGGGTGCTGGAGAAGTGCGGCTTCACCCGCGAGGGCCTGGCGCGGCGCTATCTCTGCATCAACGGGATCTGGCAGGACCACCTGCTGTTCGGCCTGTTGCACGAGGATTTCCGCGGCTGAATCATAAGCCTATTGGCTGATGGCGATGCCCATTCCATGCCTTGGGTTCGCCGCCATTGCCTTGCTATAACGCCCGCGAAACGGGGAACCGGGCTTGGAGATTTGAGGATATCGATGGGTGACAGGGTGATCAGGTTCGCGCTTGCGGCGGCGGTATCGATCGGTCTCGGTGCCACCCTTCTGCCGTCGGCAGCTTCCGCGCAGTCGCTGAGCGACCGTTTCAAGAGCCTGTTCGGCGGCGGCTCGTCCGACCAGGACAAGCCGGCGACGCCCGCAGCGCCGCAGCAGCTCAACGACGCCGATGCCGAGCTGACCTGCCCGCCGGTGCAGATCCGCTCCGGAGCCTCGACCTATTCCGTGGCCGCGAACGGCAAGGAAGCGGTCGGCAACGACGTCAAGTTCCTGGCCTCGATCACGCGCACGGCGCGGCAATGCAATCTGAATAGCGGCCAGATCACGGCCAAGATCGGTATTCAGGGGCGGATCATTGTCGGTCCCCAGGGCGCGCCACCGAGCATTCAGGTGCCGCTTCGTGTCGCCGTGGTGCAGGGCGGCGTCGGCGAGAAAACCATCATGACCAAGGCCTACACCACCACGGTGCAGATGGACGAGAGCGGCAGCGTGCCGTTCAGCCTAGTCGCCGAGGATGTCGTGTATCCGGCGCCGTCGCCGGCCGACAACGACAATTACATCTTCTATATCGGCTTCGATCCGCAGGCCCTGAAGCCGGAGCCCAAGCCCCGCGCGCCGCACAAGAAGAAGTAGGCGCAAGCGAAAGCGAAAAGGCCGGCGCGATGCGCCGGCCTTTTGTCGAAGGAGTTGAGATCGCGTCAGTTCAGCTTGGAGCGGACTTCGGCGATGCCCTTGCCGACGAGATTGTCGGCAACCGAGCCCTTGACCGATTGCGACAGGATGGTCGAGGCGGCGGTCACGGCGGCGTTGGCCGCGGCGGCGCGGACATCGGCCACGGCCTGGGCCTCGGCCTGGGCGATCTTGCTCTCCGCGGTCTTGGTCCGCCGCGCGACAAAATCTTCCATCTTGGTCTTGGCCTCGGCCGCGATCCGCTCGGCTTCGGCCTTGGCGTTGGAGATGATCTCCTCGGCCTCGCGCTCCGCGCTGGCGCGGCGCGCCTTGTACTCGCCGAGCAGCTTATTGGCCTCGTCCTTCAGACGGCGGGCGTCCTCCAGCTCGGCCTTGATGCGCTCGGCGCGGTGGTCGAGCGCCGTCAGCAGGGTGCGATGGACGCCGAGATAGCCGAACACGACCAGCAGAAGGACGAAGGCGATCGCAACCCAGGTTTCCGGTTCGTAAAACATCGTCTATCCCTTCAGCGACGCATCGACGGCGCTGTTGACCGCATTGAGGTCCGGCGTGACGCCGGCAAGTTGCTGGACGATGGCGCCGGCCGCATCCGCCGCAATGCCGCGGACGTTGCTCATGGCGTTGGTCCTCGTCGTTGCAATCTGCTTCTCGGCGTCGGCGAGCTTGGCCGCCAGCTTCTCTTCCAGAGCCTTGCGCTCGGCTTCCGAGGCCGCGTTCAGCTTCTCGCGGGTCTCGTTGCCGATCGCCTGCGCGTTGGCGCGCGCATTCGCCAGCTCGGTCTCGTAGGCCTTCAGCGCCGCGTCGGACTCGTCCTTCAGCTTCTGCGCTTCGGCCAGATCGCCCTCGATCTTGTTCTGACGTGCGTCGATCGTCCCGCCGACCCGCGGCAGGGCGAAACGCGACACGATCAGGTAGAGCGCGACAAATGCAATCGCCAGCGACACCAGCTGCGAGGCGAAATTGGACGAATCGAACGGCGGAAAGGCTCCGCCGTGATGTCCGCCGTCGGTCTCGGTGTGGGCGCCGGCTTTCTGGCCTTTTGCCTCGCCATGACTCTCAGCCATGGTGTTCTCCTGTTGCTGTCATGCGCGCCGCCCTTGGGATGGTCTTTGGGACGACCTTTGGGCGGCGCGAAGGGGTTACCGCAAAGCGGAACCGGGTTACCGCAGAGCGGAACCGGGGTGCCGCTCAGAGCGGAACGAACAGCAGGAGCAGCGCGATCAGCAGCGAGAAGATGCCGAGCGCTTCGGTCACGGCGAAGCCGAAGATCAGGTTGCCGAACTGGCCCTGAGCGGCCGACGGGTTACGCACCGCAGCGGCGAGGTAGTTGCCGAAGATGATGCCCACGCCGACGCCCGCGCCGCCCATGCCGATGCACGCGATGCCCGCGCCGATAAGTTTTGCTGCTGCCGGTTCCATATGTAGCTCCTTGAGGAAAGATAGACAGATTGGTGGGTGGAGATTCCCCGGACCGCTTAGTGTCCCGGATGAATGGCGTCGTTGAGGTAGATGCAGGTCAGGATCGCGAACACGTAGGCCTGCAGGAACGCGACCAGCAGTTCGAGCGCGTACAGCGCAATCGTGAGCGCCAGCGGCAGCACGCCGCCGACCCAGCCGAGCGCGCCCAGCGAGAAGCCGAGCATCGCGACGAAGCCCGCGAACACCTTCAGCGCGATGTGGCCGGCCAGCATGTTGGCGAACAGACGAACGCTGTGCGAGACCGGCCGCAGGAAGAACGACAGGATCTCGATGAACATGACCAGCGGCAGGATGTAGATCGGAACGCCGTGGGGGACGAAGATGCTGAAGAATTTCAGGCCGTTCTTGTAGACGCCGTAGATCAGGACGGTGAAGAACACCAGAAGCGCGAGCGCCGCGGTGACGATCAGATGACTCGCGATCGTGAAGGTGTAGGGAATGACGCCGACCAGGTTCGAGACGCAGAGGAACATGAAGAGCGAGAAGATCAGCGGGAAGAACTTCATGCCTTCCGCGCCGGCCGTGCTGCGAATCGTGGTGGCGACGAACTCGTAGGAGATTTCGGCGACCGACTGCAGCCGTCCCGGAACCAGTTCCCGGCCGCTCGCCAGCATCAGCAGCGCGATCAGCAGCACCGCGATGAACATGAAGAGCGACGAATTGGTGAAGGCGATCGTGTGATTGCCGATGTGGCCGAGCGTGAAGAGGGGCTCGATATTGAACTGGTGGATCGGGTCGATTTTCATCCGCGCGGCTCTTGGTCCACCGGCTATCGTGCCGGTAATCGAATTTCAAATGTCGTGACTTCCCGCCAGCGCTCAGCGCTTGCCCGAGGCCACGCCCGCGGACCTCACCACGTTGACCACCCCGGCGACGAAGCCGAGCAGCGTTAACACGATGAAGCCGAATGGCGACGTCGACAGCAAACGGTCGAACCCCCAGCCAATCGCCGCTCCGACGGCAACGCCCGCGATCAGCTCCGAGGAAAGACGAAAACCGAGCGCCATCGCCGAAGCTCTGGCGGCACTGTCCCCGCTTTCATTACCGGATTGATCAGTCTTGCTCCTGCGGCTGTCGCGAATTTCTGACAACCGATGATCGAGACTTCCGAGCCTTGCGGAAAGCGCAGCTTCGTCAGGAGGCGATTGATCGCGACTTCCATTTGCGCCGTCGTTGGTGTTCTCAGCCATGCTGCAAACACTAACCGATGCCGCGGATGATGGAAATTGCGCCCGTCCCCGTCAAAAGCCGCGCGGACCATACTTACCGCGTCTAATCAAGTCAAGATTGCGTCGTAACCAGTTATTGCTTTGATTCTGCTGGTTTTATTTGGAGATATTCAAGGTCAGAGTGACGCAGTGATCGCAGTGCAACAGCTTGCGTGGCATTGAGCGATATTGCGCGGCTTTTCCCGCTCTGCTGGGATCGCCGAAAGTCCCGTCCCTCTCATGCAGTCAGGTTCCGCATGCCGCGCCAGATCGACTACTACTTCTCGCTGCAATCCCCCTGGGCCTATATCGGCCACAAGCCCTTCGTTCGACTCGTAAGCACTTACGATCTCAAGGTAAATTACCGACCTGTGCTGCTGGTCGATCTGTTCTCGGAAACTGGCGGGCTGCCGCTCGCCAAGCGCCATCCGGTGCGGCAGCGCTATCGGATGATCGAGTTGCAGCGCTGGCGCGACAAGCGCGGGCTGAATTTTCATCTGCAGCCGGCCAACTGGCCATTCAACGGACGGCTTGCCGATGGCGTCGTGATCGCGGTGCTCGAGGCCGGCCTCGACCCCGAGCCCTTCCTGCAACGGGCTTATCCTGCGGTCTGGGAGCAGCAGCTCAACCTTGCCGATCCCGCGACACTGGTGAAGCTCGCCGATGATGCAGGTTTGCCCGGCCGGCAACTGGTGGAGCGCTCCGGCACTGAAGCGATCAGCGCGACCTATGAGCAGAATCGCCAGAATGCACTGGACGCCGACGTGTTCGGCTCGCCGGGATATGTGCTCGACGGCGAGGTGTTCTGGGGCCAGGACCGGATCGAATTGCTTGAAGACGCGTTGAAGTCGGGCCGCAAGCCCTATAGCTCTGTTGTGTAGGGGCAGGAATCAGGTTGAGGCGGAGCAAGCCATGCCCATCGCGATGTCGCCGTCGAAATTGTCCATCGCAATTGCTGCCATCCTGATCGCAAGCGGCGGCGCGGCGATCGCGCAAACCGCACCGGACACCGAGAATGGCCGCTACGCATTGTCTCCGGCCGGCGACGGTTTCCTGCGGCTCGACACGCGCACCGGCGCGGTGTCGACCTGCACCAATTCCAGCGCCGGCTGGGCCTGTTACATGGTGCCGGACGAGCGGGCGGCGCTGGATGCCGAGATCGGGCGTCTGCAGGCCGACAATGACAAGCTCAAGGGCGAGCTCGCCGCGCACGCACCGTCGGCCAAGACCGACGAAGCGTTGCCGAAATCGGATTCGTTGAAGAAGCCAGAGCCGAAGAGCGCCGAGGGCGAGCGCAAGATCGAGATCCCGCTGCCGAGCGACCGCGACATGGATCGCATGATGTCGTTCGTGGAGCGGGCCTGGCGGCGGCTGATCGAGATGGCCAACCGCGTGCAGCGCGACGTCAATGGCGGCAAGATTTGATACGGCGTTTGCAACATCCACGGTGTCGTCCCGGCGAAAGCCGGGACCCATAACCACCGGAGCGTATGGTTACAAAGAATATCCACTCCGAGTCTTTGAACATGAGGGGCCGCGGAGTATGGGTCCCGGCTTTCGCCGGGACGACGAGTTGAGAGGCTGCAGATGAGTTCGGCGAAAATGATCACGCACTCGGCGCCGTCCTCCGTCGCGGCAACCAGCATCGTGTCGTCGCGATTGACGGTCGAAACGTCGGGCGCCGGATTCACCGACATCACGCGCGAGGTCGTCAAATTCCTGCGCGAGGTGCGCGCCGGCGAGGGCGCGGTGACGCTGTTCATCCGTCACACCTCGGCCTCGCTGACGATCCAGGAGAATGCCGATCCGACCGTGCTGCTCGACCTGATGATGGCGCTCGATCGCGCGGCGCCTGAAGACGGCGGCTGGCGTCACGACGCCGAAGGTCCCGACGACATGCCGGCGCACATCAAGACCATGCTGACGTCGACCTCGCTGCAGGTCCCCGTGCTCGACGGCGAGATGGCGCTCGGCACCTGGCAAGGCATCTATCTGATCGAGCATCGCGCCCGGGCGCACCGGCGCGAGATCGTGCTGCAATTCATCGGCGCCACGCGCTGACGGGCGCATGTCATCCGGCTTCGGCTCCTAAAACGACATCGGCCGCGGATCGCTCCGCGGCCGATGCATTTTGACTGGGATGTCGACCGGTCAGGTCTTGGTGATGTCGACGTCCTTGGTTTCCGGGATGAACAGCGCGCCGACCACGACGGTGATTGCGGCGAAGATGACCGGATACCAGAGACCGGAGTAGATATCGCCGGTCGATGCGGTGATCGCGAACGCGGTCGCCGGGAGCAGGCCGCCGAACCAGCCGTTGCCGATGTGATAGGGCAGCGACATCGAGGTGTAGCGGATGCGGGTCGGGAACAGTTCGACCAGCATGGCGGCAATCGGGCCGTAGACCATGGTGACGTAGAGCACCAGGATGAATAGCAGGCCGATGACCGCGGCCACCTGCGGACGGAAGACGTCGAACGGGTGCGACATCTTCACGATGCCGGCGTCACCCGGCTTCGGATAGCCCGCCGCCTGCACCGCCGCGAGGATTGCGGGGTTCGACGTCTTGGCGTCCGTATACGGCACTTCCTTGTCGTTGATCAGGATCTTCACCGGCGAGCCGGCCGGGCCCGGCACCGTCGAGTATTTCACCGACGATTGGGCAAGGAAGGCGCGGGCGGTGTCGCAGGGCGCGCTGAAGACGCGGGTGCCAACCGGGTTGAACAGATCGCCGCAGCCGGCGGGATCCGCAACCACCTGCACCTTGACCGTCTCATAGGCCTTCTCCAGCGCCGGATTGGCGTTGGTCGTGATCATCTTGAAGATCGGGAACAGCGTGAGTGCGCCGATCAGGCAGCCCGCCAGGATGATCGGCTTGCGGCCGATCTTGTCCGACAGCGCGCCGAACACCAGGAAGAAGCCGGTGCCGAGCAACAGGGACCAGGCGATCAAGAGGTTGGCGGTATAGCCGTCGACCTTCAGGATCGATTGCAGGAAGAACAGCGCGTAGAACTGGCCCGTGTACCAGATCACCGCCTGGCCCATGGTCAGGCCGAGCAGCGCGAGGATCACGATCTTGGCGTTGCTCCAGGTCGCGAAGGCCTCGGTCAGCGGCGCCTTGGAGGTCTTGCCCTCCTCCTTCATCCGCTGGAACACCGGCGATTCGTTCAGCCGCAGCCGGATCCAGACCGAGATGCCGAGCAGCAGCACCGACACCAGGAACGGAATGCGCCAGCCCCAGTCGGCGAAATCCTTTTCGCCGGTGAGGGTTCGCGTGAACAGGATCACCAGCAGCGACAGGAACAGGCCGAGCGTTGCCGTGGTCTGGATGAAGGAGGTGTAGTAGCCGCGCTTGCCGGGCGGGGCATGCTCGGCGACATAGGTCGCGGCACCGCCATATTCGCCGCCAAGCGCGAGGCCCTGCAGCAGGCGCAGCGAGATCAGGATGATCGGCGCCGCGATGCCGATGGTCTTGGCGTTGGGCAACAGGCCGACGATGAAGGTCGACAGACCCATGATCAGGATGGTGACGAGGAAGGTGTATTTGCGGCCGACGATGTCGCCGACCCGGCCGAACACGATCGCGCCGAACGGGCGCACCAGGAAGCCCGCGGCGAATGCCAGCAACGCGAAGATGTCGCGGGTCGCCGGCGGATAGTCCGAGAAGAACTGCGCGCCGATGATGCCGGCCAGCGAACCGTAGAGATAGAAGTCGTACCACTCGAACACGGTACCGAGCGACGACGCGAGGATGACGAAACGCTCATCCTTTGTCATGCCGGCGGGCCGCGCCGAAGTTGCAGTCATAGTGGACATCTGGATTGCTCCCCCCGAAATATTGCTGCCATGCTCGCCCCCGGCTGGCGGGTGAGGCCCGAATAGGCCCTCGGCTTAAGATGAAGGTAACATCGCAGTGAAACCCGCCCCAATAAGACTTTTGGCCTTTTCAGGATCGAACCTATCTTCTGAAGGAAGAGCAGGATGGAACGCCTCCGCAGGCGTCTATTGCGGCGCACAAGCTGCGCGGGTTAACCGCGTTGGCATCTGGTATTATCAAGCGCTTGCGTGATACTGCCGCGCGGGCGAAAACCGAGCGACGCGGGTTTGCCTAAAGCCCGCTTGTGGGACTGAGATGACTGCTGCTGCCAATACTCATCTTGTCATCGCCGACGACCATCCGCTGTTCCGCGATGCGTTGCGTCAGGCGGTGTCGAGCGTCGTGAGATCGGCCACGATCAGCGAGGCCGGATCGTTCGAGGACCTGACCGCGCTGTTGGAGCGGGACTCCGAGGTCGACCTGATCCTGCTCGATTTGAGCATGCCGGGGATCAGCGGCTTCTCCGGCCTGATCTATCTGCGGGCGCAATACCCTGCGATCCCTGTCGTCATCGTCTCCGCCAGTGACGATGCCGGAACCATCCGCCGCTCGCTCGACTTCGGCGCCTCCGGCTTCATCCCCAAGCGCTTCGGCGTCGAGACGTTGCGGGATGCCATCATGAAGGTGATGGAGGGCGACGTCTGGGTGCCGCCAGACACTGATCTGTCGGCGGCTGGCGATCCCGACATGACGCGGTTGCGCGACCGGCTGGTGACGCTGACCCCGCAGCAGGTGCGGGTGCTGATGATGCTGTCCGAGGGGCTGCTCAACAAGCAGATCGCCTATGAGCTCGGCGTTTCCGAAGCGACCATCAAGGCGCATGTCTCGGCCATCCTGCAGAAGCTCGGCGTCGAAAGCCGCACCCAGGCCGTGATCGCCGCCGCCAAGATCGCCGGCGGCCAGTGGCGCCAGGGCACGCCGCCGACATAGTCCCGAGCAACTCCAGCTGTGATTGCCGGGCTCGGGCCACGGCATTGCGAGACGACGGGTGGCGCGAAAGCGCGCCCGATGGCACGCTTCCGCGCAGCCATCCAGATCCCATTCAAACTGCACGTCGGTCGAAAACCGAGTATCCTGTCCGGCATCGGCCCGTGAGAGGCCGCGTGCTTTTGGAGAGAACGCCATGATTTCCGTCACTCGCGTCGCCGGACTGTCTCTGGCTGCGGCAATCCTTCTCGGTACCAGCGCTTTCAATTGCGCTCAGGCCAAGCCGCTGATGATCGTCGGCCTGGACGAGAAGCTGTTGTGGGACGACGACGGCAAGCCGGTGCTGTCAGCGCCCGGCAAGGATCAAGTGCTGATCGTCGATCTCGCCGATCCCGAGAACCCGAAGATTGCGGCTTCTCTCCCATTGAAGAACTCGGTAGTCGGCCCCCCGGTCAACGTCGCGATCGATCCGACCGGAACGGTGGCGCTGGTCGCGGATTCGGTCGACGTGGTGAAGGAAGGCGATGCTCTGAAGCAGGTGCCGGATAACAAGATCTATGTGATCGATCTCAAGGCGACCCCGCCCAAGCTGGCAGCGACCATTGCCGGCGGAAAGCAGCCATCAGGCTTGAGCTTCAGTCCCGATGGCAGGATGGCGTTGGTTGCCAACCGCGGGGACAATTCGATCAGCGTACTTTCGGTCAACGGCACCGACGTCAAGATCACCGACACGATATCGATGCCTGACAGTGTCGCACATGTCGCGTTCGCGCCAGACGGCAAGCACGCGCTGGTCGCGCGTTTTCCCGGGCACAAGATATCGGTGCTCGATATCGCCGGCGACAAAGTCACCTACACCAAGATAGACCTGCCGGTCGGCCAATGGCCTTACAACGTTGCAGTGACCCCGAACAGCAAGATCGCGTTGACGTCGGACAATGGCAACGCGGGCGCGTCGGACGGCAGCGTCGACACGGCCAGCGTCATCGATCTCGAAGCGAAGCCGCCGCGCATCATCGATCGCGTGGTGGTCGGCGATGGACCGGAGGGGCTTGGCGTCAGCCCGAAGGGGGATCTCGCAGTCTCGGTGATCCTGCGCGGCTCGAACATGAAGAATGCGTTCTTCCATGAGAAGAACGGCAGCGTCTCGGTCCTGAAGATCGACGGCAAGAAGGTGACCAAGACCGGAGATATCGAAGTCGGCGGACTGCCTGAGGCCGCGGTCTTCACGCCTGACGGAAAATACATCCTGGTCGGGAACTACCTCAGCCAGGATTTCTCGATCCTCAAGGTCGACGGAACCAACGTTGCCGACACAGGCAAGCGCTTTCAGGTGCCAGGGCACCCGGCGTCGGCCGGAATGGGGCCGAACTGAACCGACACCTGGCGATCTTGCTGGAGCATGTGATTTTCGGTTGAGCCGGCCACTCCGCGGCTCGCTTCACCTCTCGCGCTTGCGGAGGGAGCGCCGTGTCTTTGCGGCGCCTTCATGATGCGATTCGATCCAATCGCATCATGATCCAAAGCAAGATGCGCGCCCGGATTGCGCCGCCGCGCTACTCAGCCGCCACCATCTGCTGGGTGCGCCATTGTCCGAGCAGGGCGCGCAGCGAGGCGGGTTTGACCGGCTTGTTCAGCACGGCGATGTTCTCCTCGCGCGCGGCGGCGCGCACCGCGGGGCTGCGGTCGGCGGTGATCAGGATCGCCGGAATGCCGTCACCGAAGCGGCGGCGGATCTCGCGGATCGCGGCGACGCCGTTGCCGCGGTCGAGATGATAGTCGACCAGCACGCCGGTGACGCGGCCGCCGGCGGCCTCGATCGCGCTGATCGCGCCGTCGGCATCGAGCACCGCGATCACCTCCGCGTCCCACGCCGTCAGCAGCGTCTTCATGCCGTCGAGAATGGCGGGATCGTTCTCGATGCAGACGATCAGCGAGCCGCTCATCGGCGTCTTCGACAGCGGCGTCGCGGTGGTGACGGCCGCGGTATGGTTGACGGCGGTCGCGACCGGCACGGTGACCGAGAACGCCGAGCCGCCGCTGACATTGGCCGAGATCGCGATGCGGTGGTTGAGCACCCGCGCCAGCCGCTCGACGATCGACAGGCCAAGGCCGAGGCCGCGCGCGATCCGGGCGCCCTGCTCGAGACGATGAAACTCCTTGAAGATCTCGCCGCGCTTCTGCACGGGAATGCCGACGCCGGTGTCGAAGATGCTGATCTGGAGCGTGGCGCCGCGGCGGCGGCAACCGATCAGGACGCGGCCGCGCGGGGTATATTTGATCGCGTTGGAGATGAAGTTCTGCAGCAGCCGGCGCAGCAGCGAGCGGTCGGATTCGACCGGCAGCGAGCAGGCCACGAAGCGCAGGTCGAGGCCCTTGTCGCGGGCGATCGGCATGAACTCGATCTCCAGCGAGCGCATCAGGTCAGCCATCCGGAAGCTCGTGATCGCCGGCGTCATGGCGCCGGCGTCGAGCCTGGAAATGTCGAGCAGCGCGCCCAGGATGTCCTCGATCGCCTCGAGCGAGTCGTCGATGTTCTCGACCAGGCGCGAATCCTCGCCGCCGTTCTGGCGCTCGACCAGACTCGTGACATAGAGGCGCGCCGCGTTGAGCGGTTGCAGGATGTCGTGGCTGGCGGCCGCCAGGAAGCGCGTCTTGGAGGCGTTGGCGTCTTCCGCGATGCCCTTGGCGAGCGCGAGCTCCGAGTTCAGCCGCGTCAGCTCCTCGGTGCGGTCGCGCACCCGCTTCTCCAGCGTCGCGTTGGCGCGCTCCAGCGCTTCCGCCGCCTCGAAGCTCGGCGTGACGTCGGAGAAGGTGATGACGAGCCCGCCGCCCGGCATGCGGTTGGCACGCACCTCGATCACCAGATGGCGGTCGGTGAAGCGTTCCAGATAGGGCTCGCCCTCGGTGGTGTAGGCGCGCAGGCGGGCCTGCAGCAGGCTGTCGCCGTCGCCGGACGCGGGCGGACTGATCGCGCCCATGAATTCGAGGATCTCGGACAGCGGGATGCCGAGCTGCACCAGATGCTGCGGCAGCCCCAGCAATTCGGAGAACTGGCGGTTGGAACAGATCAGCTGCAGATCGGCGTCGAACACCGCGATGCCCTGGCGCACGTGATTGAGCGCGGTCTGCAGGATCTCGCGGTTGAAGTGCAGGGCAGCGTGGGAGTCGTCGAGCAGTTTCAGCGCGGCCTTGGCCGACACCGTGCGCCGTTGCAGCAGCAGCGACATCACGAGGCGCGAGGACGCCGCCCCGATCGAGGAGGCGATCAACCGCTCGGCATGCTGCAGCAGCTCGAAATCGGCCGGTGCCGACGCCAGCAGCACGATGTTGCGGTCGACGGCGAAGGAAGCGAAGGCCTCGCGGGTCCGGTCGGGACCGAGATATTGCGTCACCGTGCTCTGGATGTCCTCCACCGTCACCGTGGTGCGCCAGCGCCGGAAGCTGGGCGCGATCGGCGCCAGCGCGTTGGGCACGAACACGTCGGCCTGCAACAGCTCGATCGAGGACGGCGCGCGCGCCAGCGAGAACAGCACATAGGTGAGGATGTTGAGCGCAAGGCTCCACAGCACGCCGTGCAGCAGCGGCGGCAGGTCGGCGCCGAACAGCGCCTGCGGCCGCAGCGCCTCGATCCCGAACGGCCCGTGCTGCAGCAGCATCAGGCCGGCGGTCGAGGTTTCCAGGAAGCTCGGGATGAACAGCGTGTAGAGCCACGTCGCGAAGCCGACCAGCATGCCCGCCATGGCGCCGCGGGCGGTGGCTCTGCGCCAGAACAGGCCGCCGAAGAACGCCGGCGCCAGCTGGCTGATCGCAGCAAACGACAACAGGCCGATCGCGACCAGCTGGGTGTTGCCGAGCGCGCGATAGTAGAAATACGCCAGCACCATGATGGCGAAGATCGAGAAGCGGCGCGCCTTCAGCAGGAAATCGCCAAAGTCCTTCTGGCCGGCGCTGGCATCGTCGCTGCGCGGCAGGACCAGCGGCAGCACGATGTCGTTGGAGACCATGATCGACAGCGCGACGCATTCGACGATCACCATCGCGGTCGCCGCCGACAGCCCGCCGACGAACACGGCGAGGCTGAGCAATTGCGAATTGCCCTCGATCGGCAGCGCCAGCACGAACATGTCGGCATCGACCGCGCCGAACGGGAAGATGACAAGGCCGGCGATCGCGATCGGAATCACGAACAGGTTGATGGCGATGAGGTAGAGCGGGAACAGCCAGCGCGCCCGGGTGACTTCGGCGGGCGTCGAATTCTCGACCACGCTGACATGGAACTGGCGCGGCAGCAGCATGACCGCGCAGAACGACAGCAGCGTCATGATCAGGAAATTGCCGATCGACGGCACATATTCGATCGCGCGCACCGCCTCCGGCGTCTTCAGGGCGCGCTCGTAGAGCTCGACCGGCGAGAACATCCAGAAGGTGACGAAGGCGCCGGCGGCGATGAAGGCGACCAGCTTGACGATGGACTCGGCCGCGATCGCCAGGATCAGGCCGTGCTGGTGCTCGGTCGCGTCGGTGTGGCGGGTGCCGAACAGCACCGCGAACACCGCCATCGCCAGCGTCACCATCAGCGCGATGTCACCGATAACGGGAATTTTCGAGAACGCCTGGTCCTCGCTCAGGATGGTCTCCAGCGACGCCGCCACCGCCTTCAGCTGCAGCGCGATGTAGGGCACCGAGCCGATGATCGCGATCAGCGCCACGGTCGCCGCCACCGCCTGGCTCTTGCCGTAGCGCGCGGCGATGAAGTCGGCGATCGAGGTGATGTTCTGCGACTTGGCGAGCGCGATCACCCGGCGCAGCAGCGGCGTGCACAGTCCGACCATCATGATCGGGCCGACATAGATCGCCAGGAAGTCGATGCTGGTGCGGGTGGCGAAGCCGACCGAGCCGAAGAAGGTCCAGGAGGTGCAGTAGATCGCCAGCGACAGCGGATAGATCCACTGGCTGGCACGGCCGCGCTCGCCCGGCGACGTGCGGTCGCCGCGGCTGGCGATGAAGAACAACAATCCGATGTAGGCGAACGCCGTGGCGATTACGCCCCAGTCGTGCAGCATCGCTGCTTATCTCCGTCCAGGCCGGGGAAGGGGCCGGATACCGGATTATATAACGCAAAGGGCCGGCCGCGCGATGCACGGCCGGCCCAAATTCGGGGTCGGAAACGAATAGGGTTACTCGGCGGCAAGCGACTTCTGGCGCAGCGGCAGGCCGAGCCGGTCCCAGACCTGGAGCAGCGCCTCGGCCAGCGCGTCGATCAGGCCGTCGTCATGGTAGGGCGAGGGCGTGATGCGCAGCCGCTCGGTGCCCTTGGCGACCGTCGGATAGTTGATCGGCTGGATGTAGATGCCGTGGTCCTCGAGCAGCAGGTCGGAGGCGCGCTTGCACTTCTCGGGATCGCCGACGAACAGCGGCACGATATGGGTGTCGCTCGACATCACAGGCAGGCCGGCGGCGGTCAGGATCGCCTTGGTGCGGGCGGCACGGTCCTGGTGGCGCTCGCGCTCCCAGTTCGAGGTCTTCAGGTGCCGGATCGCAGCCGTCGCGGCCGAGCAGATTGCCGGCGGCAGCGCGGTGGTGAAGATGAAGCCCGGCGCATAGGAACGCACCGCGTCGATGACCTCGGCGCGGCCTGCAATGTAGCCGCCGAGGCAGCCGAAGGCTTTCGCCAGCGTGCCCTCGACGATATCGATCCGATGCATCACACCGTCGCGCTCGGCGATGCCGCCACCGCGCGGGCCGTACATGCCGACCGCATGCACTTCGTCGAGATAGGTCATGGCGCCGTATTGCTCGGCGAGATCGCAGATCTTGCCGAGCGGCGCGACGTCGCCGTCCATCGAATAAAGGCTCTCGCAGACGATCAGCTTCGGCCGGTCGGGACCGGCGGCGATCAAGAGCTCCTCAAGATGCGCGACGTCGTTGTGGCGGAAGATCTGGCGCTCGCAGCCGGCCTGGCGCACGCCCTCGATCATCGAATTGTGGTTCAGCGCGTCCGAAAGGATCAGGCAGTTCGGGATCAGCTTGGCGAGCGTCGAGATGCCGGTCTGGTTCGAGACATAGCCCGAGGTGAACAGCAGCGAGGCTTCCTTGCCGTGGAGGTCGGCGAGTTCCGCCTCGAGCTGCACCAGCGGATGATGGGTGCCCGCGATGTTGCGGGTGCCGCCGGCGCCGGTGCCGACCCGGGTTGCGGTCTCGACCATGGCACCGACCACCTTGGGGTGCTGGCCCATGCCGAGATAGTCGTTGGAGCACCAGATCACGACGTTGCGGCTGCCTCTCGGCGAATGCCAGGTCGCGTGCGGGAAGCGTCCCGCGATCCGCTCGAGGTCGGCGAACACCCGGTAGCGCCGCTCGTCGTGCAGGCGGTTGAGGGCGGCATTGAAGAACTGGCTGTAATCCATCGGCAAACCCAGAAAACGGAACCTGACCGGAATGATTGCTTCTTCTTAGAGCTTTTCCAGCTCTAATGTCCATGCATTGACCCACATCTGGGCATGCGCCGCAGTTGGGCAAATTGCCCTAGCCGGGGCCGTTCGGCTTGATTTCGGTCAAATCGCCGGGCGATGCCTTGCCGCCCGGCCGGGTTCAGGTCGTCTTGAAGCGCAACATGCCGTCGGCGTGCATCTCGGCCGTCAGGCGGCCCTCGACCAGCATGTAGTTGACATGGGCGACCAACTCGCCGGCGGCAAAGCCCATCTGGTGCTCGTCCAGCACGTGCTTGTGGAACACCACGGGCACCAGCTCCTTGGAGGTCTGCGGCACCTCGCGGCAGGCCTCGGCGATCAGCCGGCAGCGCTCCTCATGGTGATCGGCGAGCTGCTTGATCCGGGTCTTCAGCCCGTAGAACGGCACGCCGTGGCCGGGCAGCACCATCACGTCGTAGGGCAGGGTGGTGGTCAGGCTCGCCAGCGACGCCAGATATTCGCCGAGCGAGTTCTGCTCGGGCTCGACCGCCCAGACGCTGACATTGGGCGAGATCTTGCTCAGCACCTGGTCGGCGGACAGGAACAGCTTGTCGGCCGCGCAATGCAGCATCACCTGGTCGAGCGCGTGGCCGCCGCCGGTGATCACCTTGAAGCGCCGGGTGCCGATCACGACCTCGTCGCCATGGGTGAGGCGGTGATAGGACGGCGGCAGCACCGAGACGCGCTTCAAATAGTCCTGGCCGCGGCCGAGCAGTTTCTCGGTCAGGTCCTCGTCCATACCGTGGCGGCGGAAGAACAGCCGCTGCGCGTTGCGCCGCTCCTCGGTGCCGCGGTTTTGGTGATAGACCGACTGCAGATATTCCACCTGCGACATGAACAGCGGGCAGCCGAAGCGCTCGGTGATCCAGCCGGCGAGACCGACATGGTCGGGGTGCGAATGCGTCACGATCAGGCGGGTGACCTTGACGTGCTTCAGCGGCCCCTCGAACAGCGTGGTCCAGGCCGCGATCGATTCCTCATTGCCGAAGCCGGCATCCACCATGGTCCAGCCGTCGCCGTCGGCGAGCAGATAGATGTTCACATGGTTGAGGCGGAACGGCAGCTTCAGCCGCGCCCACAGCACGCCGGGAGCCACCTCCACGACCTGGTCGGGGCCGGGATGGTTCTCCCAGGGGTATCGCAGTGCCTCCGCCGAGGAGTGCACAGGGTCGGTCTTCGTATGCATGCTACCGGCTTAGCGGCACACGGGCCGCCGCGCCAGCCGAAAAATCAGATAGTCGTCCGGAGAATACGCTGGGAAGTCGCCGGAATTCCGTAGCCCGGATGGAGCGAACGGTCTTGCGAATGCGTGCCCGTCATTCCGGGGCGCCTCGAAGAGGCGAACCCGGAATCTCGAGGTTCCGGGTTCTATGCTTCGCATAGCCCCGGAACGACGCAGTTTGCTACGCCGCGCGGATGTTCGACAGGAAGCCGTCGATCTCCGAGCGCAGCACGTCGGCCTCGCGGCGCAGCGCGTCGGAGGCGCTCAGCACCTCGCCGGCGGCGGAGCCCGCCTCGGCCGAGGCAGTGGAGACGCCGACGATGTTGCTCGACACCTCGCTGGTGCCGCCCGCCGCATGCTGGATGTTGCGGGCGATCTCGCGGGTCGCCGCGCCCTGCTGCTCGACCGCGGCGGCGATCGCGGTGGTGACGTCGTTGATCTCGCCGATCGTGCTCGAGATGTTGCGGATCGCGGAGACGGCCGTCGTCGTCACCTCCTGCATGCTGACGATCTGCTGGCGGATTTCCTCGGTCGCCTTTGCGGTCTGGCTCGCGAGGTTCTTCACCTCGGAGGCGACCACGGCAAAGCCGCGGCCGGCCTCGCCGGCGCGCGCCGCCTCGATGGTGGCGTTGAGCGCGAGCAGATTGGTTTGCGAAGCGATGGTCTGGATCAGGTCGACCACGACGCTGATGCGTGCGGCATTGTCGGCGAGCCCCTGCATCGTGCTGTCGGTGGCGCTGGCTTCCTCCACCGCCTTGCGGGCGATCTCCGCCGAGGTGACGACCTGGCGGCCGATCTCCTGGATCGAGGACGACAGCTCCTCGGTGCCGGCCGACACCGTCTGCACGTTGACCGAGGTTTCCTCGGCGGCCGACGCGACGGCGTTGACCAGCGCGCTCGACTGGTCGGCGGTCGCCGACATGCTCTGCGCGGTCGATTGCATCGAGTTCGCCGCGGTCTGCAGGCTGCCGAGCGCGCCGCGGACGTTGGATTCGAACGTGACGATCTGCGCTTCCATGCGCGAGGCGCGCTCGGCCTTGGCGCTGCGGTCCTTGTTCTGGTTTTCCGTGAGCTCGCGGCTCTCGACCATGCTCTCGCGGAACACCTGCAGCGCGTCGGCCATGACGGCGATCTCGTCGCGCTGGCGGCTCTGCGGGATCTCGGTGTCGAGGTCGCCGTCGGACAATAGCTGCATCGAGCGCTGCAGGCCGCGGATGCGGCGCAGGATGTTGCGTCCGACATAGAGCCAGACGAACAGGAACGAGCCGACCAGCGTCAGCGCCCCGAGGCCGATCATCACCATGGTCGCGAGCGAGATCTGCTGCCGCGCCTGGAAGGTCGAACTGTCGGTCTCCTTCTGCACCGCGTCGACCAGCTGCTGGACGCTGATGCCGAGCCCGACATTGAGCTTGCGCGTCTCTTCCAGGATGGTCTGGCCGTAGTCGATCGCGTCGAGCTCCTTCTGGCGGATCTTGAACACGCCGGTCTTGCCTTCGCCGAGCACGAGCAGCCTCGAGGCGGTGTCGCGCACCGCCACGATCGCCGGATTGTTCGGCAGGTCCTCGAGGTTGGACTTGACGCGTTCGCGCCCGGCCTTGAACTCGGCCTCGATCGCATCGAGGGTTTCGCTGGAATTGGCCGACAGCGCCGCGGTCATGTCGGCGGCCATCAGATTGCCGGCGGCGAGCACGTTGCTGATCTGGCCGACGGTGCGGGCCGCCTCGGTTGCGTCGTCCGCGGACACCTCGGCCGCGGCGAGGATGGCGTTGAGCCGGGTCTGCGCGTCGAGCATCGCCGGACTTGCGGCGGAGACGAACGCCGCCTGCGCCTTGCGCAACGCGTTGTACTGCTTGTCGCGCAACGCACCGACCTCGAGCCGCTCGCGCGCCGCCGAGATCAGGCTCTTGGTCGCCTCATCGGTGTTCTTGACGTTCTCCTGCAGCGCGCTGACCACGGATTTGTCGGCGCCGAGCTCGATGATCTCGCCAAGCTTGGCGTTGGTGAGCCGCGCGACGTCCTGCACCTTCTTGGTGCGATCGTTCAGCGCGTCCTCGCTCTGCACGGCGAGCAGGCCGGGACCTTGCGCCGCGAGCGAAGCGCTTTGCGCGGCAAGTTGCAGGCTCGCGGCAAGCCGCGGAATGTCGCGGCCGGAGAGATCGGTCATGGTGCCGCCGAGCTGATGCAGCACGATGCCGGCGCCTGTGCTGATCAGCAGCGCCATGCCTGCGATCACCGCGAACGCTGCGAACAGGCTGCCCCTGACGCCCATCTGCGGCAGATGGATACGCTTGAGATTTGGTTTGCCGAGCTTGAACCGAAACGCCATTGCCCCCGTGCCCCCTGGCCCACTACCTTGGCCACTACTCTTGGATGTTTCCCCGGCGCGGGAGTATCGGTGCGGCCGGTTAACAAAATCGGGAAAATTGCGACGATCTGCGGGATTATTCAGGGCTGCCGGGCATCGCC